>JAIRJU010000007.1 GCA_031260485.1 Pseudomonadales bacterium
CAGGAACACGCCGCCCTGTAACAGGATGCGATGCACGTCGGCCACCATCGCGCCGACGTAGCGGCTGGAATAACCGTTGCTCTGCGCCCAGTGCAGATAATCCTGATAGCCCTGCGGCAACGACAGCCGGTTGCCCTCGTTCAATGAATAGCATTTGTTCGCCGCCGGCATCCGCAGTTGCTCGGCCACGCGCACGAACGCGCCGATGGAAGGGTCGAGCACGAACATATCCACGCCGTTGCCAATGGTCATCACCAGCACGGTGGAAGAACCATAGAGCACATAGCCTGCGGCCACCTGCCGCGAACCGGGTTGCAGCAGCGAATCCTCGGCGCGCGAGGAACGGCGGTCCTTGCGCAGAATGCTGAAGATGGTGCCCACTGAACCGCAGATGTCGAGATTCGAGGAGCCATCGAGCGGGTCGAACATCACTACATAACGCGGCGTGCCGTCGTTGTCCGTGCGCAGGATTACCGGCTCCTCGTTTTCCTCCGAGGCGACAATCGCCACACCATGCCGCCCGCCGAGATTACGCAGCAGGATTTCATTGGCGATGACATCGAGCTTCTGCTGTGCCTCGCCCTGCACGTTGTGTTCACCGACATGCCCCAGCACATCTTCCAGCCGCGCGCGCCGCACCTGCGCGCTGATCATCTTCGCGGAGATGGAGATGGCCGAGAGAATCCACAAGAAATCGCCGCTGGCCTCCGGATGCCGCACCTGCTGTTGCAGGATGTGGGACTGGACGGTGACGATTTCGCGGTAGGGGGTGTGGGTGGAGCGGGGGTTGGAAGTGTTCATGTGGACATTATCCCGTTCGATGGACAGTCAGAGCAACAGGGCGTTAGAGTCATGCACAAAGCCATTGCACAGTACGTCGAGCGCGAAGCAACCCGTGAAGATCACGCATCAGCAAATTGACGCCCGCAGCCTTGAATTGCATCGTTTGATCGCAGACAAGATCAGGTCAAACCCAGCCTTGTTTGAGCGTGCGCGGGCGACGCTCGCCCGGTTTCGCCGGATTGTGGACAGGCGCAGCCAGCCCTATCTGGTGGAGTGGGAGCAGGTTTTTGAGCGAGGCATGGAGGCTGCACTGGCACTTGCGACCGAAGATTCTCAGCACGCCGAGGCCATGCGCCAATCCGCGCCATTTGCCGGAATTCTGACCCATCAGGAACGATGGACATTCTTTCGAGATTGGTGGAGCCAGCATCGTGAACCGTGAAGCATTGGAACATCTGATTCGGGCCGCTGCGGCCATCACCAACGAATCCGAGTTGGTGATTATCGGCAGTCAGTCCATCTTGGGTGCCGTCCCGTCTGCACCCGAGGAGTTGCTGCACTCCCGCGAGGCGGACATTTACCCATTGAACAATCCAGACGCTATCGACATGATCGATGGCGCCATCGGTGAAGATTCGCCATTTGATGCCCATTTTGGCTACTACGCTCAAGGAGTAGGACCGGAAACGGCAATCCTCCCGGCTGGGTGGAAAGACCGCTTGGTGAAGATTCAGAATCAAAACACTGATCTGAAAATCGGCTATTGCCTGGCGCCAATAGACCTTGCAGCCTCAAAACTCGCCGCTGGCAGAGAAAAAGACTACCTCTTTGTCAAGGCAATGATTTGCCACAGCATCATTGATGCTGACGAACTACGCGAACATGCAAGGCATCTTCCGGTTGACGCGCAAGGACAAGCGCGGATTGCAAGCTGGATAGAAATGACCAAGCGCAGTCACGATAAAGCGGCCCCTCGCAATGGATGAGCGGCCTCAAACCGAAGGCACTCGCACTGATCAAGCAATCGGTTTGAAAATCCACCTGCTGTTACTCACGGGAATACTGCTGATGACTTCACTCACACCCGTGCAAGGCCAGAACCAGAACAGCGTCGCGACGCCGAAGCATCGGCTACGCCTTTGTCAGGATGAGGAGTGCGAGCATCCGCTGGCCGGCGAGCCGTATCAGTGGTGGGCAAGCCCTGACAAGGTGCTGAACAAGGGGCTGGCCGATGATCAGGGCTATGTGGCCGTGACGCGCGTGGAAGGTGTCGAGCGTTATGTGCTGGAAACGATCAGCTTCAAGCTGGAAGTACAGATCGACGCGGCCTGTTGGGAATCAGGCGATCTGGATGCGTGCGGAAATTTATTGAGCTTGAATACGCATTTCGGATTTGAAGATACGCAGAGTCTGGCGCGGGAGAACGCGGAGAAAGCGCAGCAACAGGCCGCTGAGGATCAACAGCAGCAGCAGCGATTGGAAGCGTATCGCCACGCTGCGGCGGCCAATGATGATGCGCTGTCGTGGCTTGGGCCACTGCCCGCGCAATGGTCTGATGAAGTGTTTGCGCAGCGTGCGACGGCAACGGTCGAGGCGATCACTGCCGACATCAAAAAATTCAATCCCAAAGAAATTTACCAATTCACCTGCAAGAAACCCGATCAATTCGGGCCGACGCCCAATGCGCAGGCGGTGAAGGATTATTACCGCCTGACCAGCGATCATCCGGATGAATCGCTCAATGGCGAAGAGGTAATGAAGCATCTAGCTGAGGCGGCCAAAGCAGGCAACTGGCAGGCACGTCATGCGTTGTATCAGGAATTGGGGCGTTATCGGCAATACGACCTCGCACTGGCCTGGCGTTGGCTGCAACTGCGCGAATGGATGCTCGCGCGCAAGTCCGGCCTGCTGTATCTGGAGTTCATCAACGAACTGGCCGGCAGCGGTTACTTCGACGGGCCGGTTTCACTCGAACGTCATCCGGCCTATGTACTGGCCGCACTGCGCGGCAGTTACACCGCGATGGATCAGGTCGGCGCGGCGCTGAAGTACGATTCAGACAAACGCTTGCAAACAATAGGCAAACAGATGGTGGATTGCGCGCATCGGTGGATGCCGGAGTTGTTTGATTGAGGCAGCCCCACGCAAACTGCGCGCGCCTCAGATACGTTCCCAGACTTGCACAAGGCCAATCAGATGAACGATACCGATGCACAGGCAGATGCCAGAGGAAACCAGCCAAAAATTCATTGAGTTATCCGGGAAAAACGGCATGAGCAAGGCAAAGCCCACTGCCCGCAGCAGGTAGACAGCGGTAATGACAATGAGCGCGACACGCAAAAAGGGCAGCGGCCTGATGAAGCCACCCGCAGAAAGCGCACAAACCGACCAGACAGCAAGCACCGAGCCGATGATCAGCGCAATGAGTGACGGATACCAATGACCGGATTCAGACAGGCGAACGATGTCATTGCCCGCGCCGAGAATACGAAAGCCGTTGGCACCCCAGAAGAGGCAAGCCCAATGCAGCAGCGCAGCCGCAAAGCTGAAAATGGCGCCCAACAGTAAAAACAGATTCATGGATGTTTACATTGAGCAGGCTTACCTACTTCTTCCTTCGCTTTGGAGCCGGTGGCGGGATGTTTCCATCCGTCAACTCCGCCTCGATCTGCTCAATACTGGGCAAACTTGCCCCCAGTTTTTTCGGCAGATCATGCACCAGTTGATATTCCGCAATACCCATTGGCTTTGCAGAATCGCGTAGCGCGTATTCGGCGAATACGCGGCTTCTCGTTTTGCAGAGTAAAAGCCCAATGGACGGCGCATCATCCGCGCGCCGCATCTGCGAATCCACAGCACTCAGATAGAAGTTCAGCTTGCCCGCGTGTTCAGGTTCGAACTCTCCGGCCTTCAACTCCACGACGACGAAACAGCGAAGGTGCAGATGGTAGAAAAGCAGGTCGATGAAAAAGTCACGGCCATCCACTTCCAGAGGCACCTGTTTCCCGACATACGCAAACCCGGCACCCAGTTCGATGAGAAATCGTGAAATATGCGTGACCAGCGCATCTTCAACCTCACGCTCACTGGCCTCGACGCCGAGGGAGAGAAAATCGAAACGATAGGGATCTTTCAGGCTCTCTCGCGCCAGGTCGGACAACGGCTTGGGCAGACGTGCGGCGAAATTGTTGACGGCCTTACCCGAACGCTCGACGGTGCCCTGCTCGATGTGTAGCGTAAGAACAGCGCGTGACCACCCGTGTTCGAGCGCGCTGGCTGCATATGTCAGGCGCTTTTCGCGGGTTTTGAGCTTGGTGAGAAGCACGAGGTTGCTACCCCACGGCAATTGTCCAACAGGTTGTTGGACAATTTGATCGAAGTCGGGCCAGGCTTCAGCGAAGGCGCGCATGTACATCAGGTTTGCACGCGAGAATCCCCGCATATTCGGGAAAGCCTTGCGCAAATCCGTCGATATACGCGCCACGACACCCGCACCCCAGCCAGCCGTATGCTGCCTGCCAAGAATGTCACGCCCAATGCCCCAGTAAAGCGCGATGAGCTCGTGGTTCACCGCAAGACTGGCGCGCATCTGCGCCGAGTGAACCCGTGCCTTTACTTCCGCAATCCACGCAGCATAGCCCTTCGGCGCACGGGCCAACGATGCTGGTGTAGCGCTCACTTTCGGCGATTTACTGGAACGTTTCGTCATAAGTCACACCTCAGCAACCGCGCTTGCAGCAACCCCTCACCGCCGTAAATCATACTGCCGCTGCACCGGCTCATCATTGCGGTACCAATTCCCCTTGTTCCAGTACAGCTTGCTGCCGCGAGGCGACAGCCCCATCACGCCGAGATAATCGGGGATGGCGAGCCGATGCCAACTGCGGCCACCGTCGCGGGTGTAGAAGTGCACATTGGCGTCGGTTTCCAGCGCCTCATCGGAGAACGGAAACAACAGACGCGGCAGCCTCATATCAACGTCCAGCGTCACGACCTGATAATCACCGTTATTCCAGAAATACCGCGTCCATGCACGCTGCTTCACCAACCAGCGCGGCATCAGCACCGGCAGTCTGCGCGGTTCAACCCATTCACCGCTGTTCACATCGAGCCGCACCATCCATTCGCCATCGGGCTTTTTCACGATGGCATAGGTTCGGCCATCGGTGGAGGTCTGCATCTGCCGCAGCGAAATACCGGGCTGTTCGGTAAACGCGGCGATACGCCACGGACTGCGCGCATCCTGACGCATCAGCGTGGCGCGCATCATCGGCTGTTCGTCGCGGGATATCCACGCGAAAGCGTGCGCGGCATCGACGGGCGCGATGAAACGCTCGCTACCCGGCTCCCAGGATTCCGGCACGTCCAGTTGCTCGGCACTCTCCACGGGCGTCGCGATCAGGTCTTGCGCCGACGCATGCCACAACGTGCCTGATCCCCACGCCCACACATCATCCGTGCCGCCAAATATCGGTTCCAACTGCGAGGCAAAATGATTCGCTTCGACCATGAAACCTGTCTCAAGCCACTGCCAATTCGCCCCTTGATCGATGGAGCGCAGTACCACGGTCTGATCGATGTCCAAAGTGTTGGGCCGACGCATACCCGTCAGCAGATACAGCGCGTCAGAGTTTGGATCAACCACCATGCACACAACACCGGGCACCGTGGCCATCAGTTTGAAACTGCCGTCATCCTGTAATCGGGACAGCGTGGTCAACGCGCCTTCCTCACGCGGCTGCCCATCCATCAGCAGGCTCAAATCCTGCGCATCCTGCGGTATCCAGGTCGCCGATTCGGAAGGCCGATCATCGCGCCCAACCAACCAGATGCCGTGGCGCGTTTCAACGATGCCGGTGCACCATTGCTGCATGTTGCGCCAGCGCGCATCGCCCAATGTGCCAGTGATCGCAGCGCCCGGCTTGCCCCCTATCAAGCCCTGCCTGGAACCAGCCACACTCCACAGCACCGTGGCGGGAATAGCCGCGCAAAACACCATCGCGGCCAGCACACGGCTCCATCGTCGTGGCGAGCGGCGCAGGCCGGCGCTGAAACCACACAGCAACAGCGCGGACAGCACATTGACGACAAGGCCCGTCGTAATGAGCGAGCTGATCAACTCGTCTGTCCCGCGCAGCCTGCTCAGTGAGCGCGGCAAACCGCCCGCCAACCAGGCCATGATCCACAGCAATAGCAGCAAGGAAAAACTGGTCAACAGATAAACAGCCACACCTGACAGCGCAGGCTTGCCGAAGGTTTGGAAAGTCGTGGCGTTTGGCGTTGCTGCGCGCCGGGTGTAGATCCACGCAGCCAGCACCAGCAACCCACCGGGCAAAACGATTTGACTGAAAATCAGCGTCCAACCACCCAGGACGCCTTCCAGCGCGGTGTTCGCACCATAAAGCTGTTGTTCCGCCATCGTCCACGGCAACAGCACCAGATAAAACGCCTGCGTCAGCGCAATATGCAGTATCCATGCGCTCAGCATGAACATCACGAACGCCGCACCGCGTTGCAGGGACGAGGCGCTATCGGTACTCGCGCGCGGCAAGACATCGGCGGGCGGTTTGATGCTGCGGAAATACAGCCACGTGGGCAGCAACGTCCACAGCGGCGCGCTCAGATGCAGCAGCACGAAGAAAGAAGTGTTGGCTTTGATCAGATAGAGCGGGAGCTTTTCGTAATCCTCGACAGCCTGCATCCCCATTATCCAGGCCACATTGAAATGCCGCTGTAACAGCAATCGAACGCCACAGGTCAATACCAGTGTGACGACGAACAGCACGATCCACGGCTTGCGCTGACGCGCCTGACTTGCGGCCCAGGGTCGTCGGCGCAGAAACCCTGCGCTGAAGACGAAGACCAGCAAGGCTTCGAGCAACAACGTCGACACAACGGCGAAGAAGGACTGAAACCCGCCCGGCAGACCGAAGGTCGTCGGCAGCGGCAACAGCGACAACACCAGCGGCGAATAGATCCACCCCTCATCGGAAGTGCCCTGACTGAATCCCGGCAGCAGCGCTGTGAAGGGGTTTTCCGGCAGCGTCATCGCCATGCCGAGCAACAGCTCGGGAATGATGCGTATCAGCAGGTACGCCAGCGCAAGCTTCAGCGCGAAGCGATGGGAGCGCGAGAAATCATCGGTTGTCATCGTACATCCTCGCGTCTGTTTGCCTTGCCGAACAGAAAACTTCTGACGATTCGCTGGCCATACTCACTTAGCTCAAATCGCGCCATCGCCCCATCGATGGCGGCTATCGTTTCAGGCTGATCAAGCCCGACGATCTTTTTCTTGTATTCGTAACCCTCCATCGTGTGCGGCTCATTCATGTTCACGATGGCAACGACCACCGCCTCGGCATTGCGGGGATTGATGCCGTGTTTTTCAAGATAGGCCAGAACGAAGTCATCCGGAACCAGCGAGTGCTCGATATCATTGTGCAGCATGAATTTTTCGATGATGTCGAAGTTATCGACATTGGCCATGCCCAGCGCAAACGTGGCATAGCCTCCCCAAGGCACGGGAGCATCGCTGTAATAGCCGCCCGAACTGACGACCTGCTCGACGTAGTCTTTCATCCGCGGCCACAAAGCCGGATAGCGCGCGCAGTTATTCCAGAAAATCTGTGCCTTGGTTTTGGGAATCTTCGGGATATAGTGCTTTTCCTTCGAATTGAATTGGATGCTGTAATCACGCGGAAATCCAGCGCCCACCAGACGAATGAGGTATTCGAGCATGGCGCGATAGGCAGCCTCGGATTCCTCTTTCAGCCGCAGATCGATGACCTTCGTCACATCATTGGCATTGCACGCGACCCGATCATCGCTGTACTGCGCCACCTCCGGCGCGATCAATCCGGAGCCGAGTTTCAGAACATCCCTGGCCTGCCGGCCACCACGCTCGGCAATGGCTTCCAGAGCCTCCCGCGCATCATTCTTTCGATACTCGTCGCCATAAACCATCACATCCATGCAAATCAGACAGGCCAGTGAAAATTTTTCTTCCGTGGCTTTCTTGCCGTCTTTCGGACCGGCTAACGCATACACCGCGCCGATCAAAGCCTCGGTGACCCTCACCATCATAACCTGGGAATTTTCCCGCTCATCCAGCTCACGCGCGCGATTCAGCAGCACGCCATAAAATTCTCTCAGCGTTGCTACTCCAAACTCATCGTAGAGATCCGTGACAGCGACACGCAGAATACTCTTGAGGGAAAACAAGATCGCATCCATATCCTCCGTTTCGTATTGCTTCTCGACGATGAAATCACGAACCAGCCCCACTTTGTGTTGCAGACGCCTTGCATCGCTGACGGTGATGTCGCCCTGATCGCGCACCGTGATATAAACACTGGCATCGAACAAACCGCCCCATTTCTCGTTACAGACCTTTTCGCGCAGCCACGTCTCCAACGCCGGCGCAATGCTGCTTGCAAAAATTTCCGGCGTGATGAAACTGAAATCCATCGCACGCCTTTCTTCTTCATCTCCCTGATCGACGCCGCCGCCATTATCCAGCGTATCGAGCATCAGGCCGATTTCGGTGAACGCCCGCCCTTCACCCTCGGTCGCGGGCGCGAAGCAGCTCCAATAAACAAAAATCGCGCCAACCTTACCGGCGCAGAAACGCTCCACGCCATGCTTGTACTTGTTCTGGTATTTTCTCAACCCCTTGCGCGCCGCCTGCTCGCTGCGATTCAGAAGGGCGATCAGCGCGCCGACAAAAGACGGGATTTTTTCATGCATGGGAAGCGCTCACCTGGAAAGCCGGTGCCAAGAATAGCGTAATACAACATTCCCCAATGACACTGCCGCTTATCTTAAGCGCCATTCCATTTTGGGGTAGACTTGCGCATCAATCGCGCAGTGGTTTTGTGGCTATAAAACCAGCACGACGCCACCGCGCACTGGCATTCACAAGCAGTTTTGAATCCAAGGAGATACTGATGAAACTGGCCATCGGCGGAGTTTGCGCCAATCTGCTCGCCATCATCGGCGCGTACATGAATCTGGCAGACAGTGGTTCGGAAGAAGCGGCTCGCATCGTTGCGCTGATTGCGGGTATCTTCTGGGCGCTATCCGTGCTGGGGCTGGTGTTGATGGCTGCTGGCAAGCGCAGGGCGGGCGGCATTCTGACCATCATCGGCGCAGTGGTGTTTGTGCCGCTGGGACTCATCGCCGTCATCGGTGCGCGCTCGGCAATGGCTGAAGATACGCAAGGCCCCGGTGGTGACCAGGATATGGCCGAGCGTCGCCGGCTTGCTGACGAAGGAACACCAAAATCATGAGCACAGAAGTTCAAATCCGGATGGATTCGGCAGGCCAGAACCTGCTCGTGGGAGGTGTGGCGCTGGTGCTGGTTTTTTTTCTCGTGCTGGGAATCGCCAACCAACCACTGGGCATGTTGCTGGGGCTTGGCATTTTTTTCATCATCATCGGTATCTGGCGGCGCAAACATCCTCTGGTGATTTTCCGGCAGGATTACTTTGAAACAAAAATCGCGCCGGCGGCAGGGCATCACAAGGTTCTTTACAGCGAGGTGGTCAAAGCTGAAATCACCCCCAAACAACTGCTGAACCTTTATTACCAGCCACACAATGCCAGTGCCGATGCAGCACCGAAACGCATCAAAATCAATCTGAAAGTATTGAAAGAACCGGAGCGCGAGC
>JAIRJU010000009.1 GCA_031260485.1 Pseudomonadales bacterium
GGACTGCATTGCGGCCCTCACTGCTCACGGCGCTGCCGTACCGCTTCAAAGAGGCAAATGCCTGCGGCAACCGACACATTGAGGCTGCTCACTTCCCCTGCCATCGGAATGGCAAACAGCGCATCGCAATGTTCGCGCGTGAGCCTGCGCATACCGGCGCCTTCTGAGCCCAGTACCAGTGCCAGCGGCCCGCGCAGGTCGCTCTGATACAGCGATTGTGTGGCTTCGCCCGCGGCGCCGAGCACCCAGATGCCGCGATCTTGCAGATTCTTGAGCGCGCGCGCCAGGTTGGTTACCGCCACAAACGGCACGAGTTCCGCAGCGCCAGAGGCTACCTTGCGCACGATGGGCGTAATCAAGGCGGATTTGTCCTTGGGCACGAGCACCGCATCGACACCAGCGGCTTCGGCCGAACGCAGACAGGCGCCGAGGTTGTGCGGATCGGTGACGCCATCGAGCACCAGCAGAAATGGCGGGTGGTCGAGCGCGGCGAGCAGGTCTTGCAGTTGCGCTTCGCTGCGTTCCAGCTTGAGTTGCCGGCATAGTGCGATCACGCCCTGATGTACACCGCTGACGCGCGCATCGAGATCTGCGCGCGGCAATTCGGTAAACGGCAGAGGCAAATTTTGCGCGCGTTCCAAAATGGCGTCCATGCGTGGATCGCGGCGGTCTTGTTGAACCAAAAGTTCCATTACGCTGTGCGGATGATGCTTGAGCAGCGCTGTCACCGCGTGCAGGCCGAACACGTAGTCATGGTGGGTGTCGTCGTTGCTGTTGTCATGTTGCTGGCGGGGCGGGTTGCGAGGCGTGCGGGATGGAGCGCGGGTGTCGCGGGAAAAGGTTTTTTTCATGAGGGCAGGGGCTCAATATCAGTGCCGGTGGCGTTTTTTGTCGCGCGGTTTGCCGCTACTTTTGTCGCGTGGTTTGTCACTATGGCGTTCGCGCTGCGGCAGCGCGCGGCCTGCACCGCGGTTCTGGCTGCTGAGCAGTTGCAGTTCGATCTTGCGTTCGTCGAGATTGACATGGGCCACCACGACCCGCACTTGATCGCCGAGGCGATAGCACAGGCCGCTGCGTTCGCCAGTGAGCGTGTGACTGATGGCGTCGAAGTGGTAGTAATCGTTGCTGAGCGCGGTGACGTGCACCAAGCCTTCCACGTAAACGTCGGTAAGCTCCACGAACAAGCCGAAATTGGTAACGCCCACCACCACGCCGGCGAATTCCTCGCCGATGTGGCTCTGCATGTATTCACACTTGAGCCAGTTCACCACGTCCCAGGTGGCGGCGTCGGCGCGGCGTTCGGTTTGCGACAATTGCAAACCGAGTTGTTCCAGCTCGGCGAGCTTGTAAGGATAGATGGCGCTACGCTTGAGCGGACGCTCCTTGCCGCTGCGGTATATGCCGCAAATTGATTTTTGACCGCGGATCAGGCAGCGGATGCCGCGATGCACCAAGAGATCGGGATAGCGGCGGATGGGCGAGGTGAAGTGGGTGTAGGCATCGAAACCCAAGCCAAAATGGCCGAGATTGTTCGGCTGATACACCGCCTGCATCAGCGAGCGAATCACCAGGGTTTGCAGCAGCGCATGATCGGGGCGGCCCTTCAGACGCGCGAGAATCTGCTGATAATCCTGTGGTGTCGGCTTTTTCTTTGGCGCCAGGCCAATGCCGATGCCGTGCAGAAAATGATAGAGATTCTCCAGCTTTTCCTCGCTGGGCCCTTCATGCACGCGGTAGAGCGTGGGCAATTTGGCGGATTGCAGCAGGTCGGCGGCGGCCACGTTGGCGCACAGCATACATTCCTCGATCAAGCGGTGCGCATCGTTGCGCTCCACCGGAATGATTTCCTTGATGCGGCGCTGTTCGGAAAACACGATGCGCGTTTCCACTGTCTCGAAATCCAGCGCGCCGCGCGCAGTGCGCGCTTGCAAAAGTTGCTTGAACAATGCGTACAGATCTTTGAGATGTGGCAGCAGCGCCGCGTGTTTTTCACTCAGACGCCGTTGCAGCAGCGTGTCGGATTCCGACTTGGGCGCTTGCAGCAGCGCCGCCACTTCGGTGTAGGTGAGCCGCGCGCGCGAGTGCATGATGCCTTCGTAGAAGCAGTACTGTTCGATTTCGCCACTCTTGCCGATGTCGAGTTCGCACACCATCACCAGGCGATCTTCATTCGGCTTGAGCGAGCAAAGCCCGTTGGATAACTGCTCCGGCAGCATCGGAATCACATGGCCAGGGAAATACACCGAATTGCCGCGCAGTTGCGCTTGCGCATCGAGCGCGCTGCCCACGCCGACATAGTGCGAGACATCGGCGATGGCCACGTACAGCGTAAAGCCTTTGCCACGGCGGCGCTCGCAGCACACGGCATCGTCGAAGTCTTTGGCGTCTTCGCCGTCGATGGTGACGAAAGGCAGGTGGCGTAGATCAATGCGTTCTAGATGCGCATCGCCGTTCACGCTGGCGGGGAAGCCTTGCACTTCCTCCAGCACGGCATCAGGCCATTCGTGCGGAATGTCGTGCATACGCAGCGCCAGTTCCACCTCCATGCCGGGCGTACTGACATCGCCCAGCACTTCGGTGACTTCACCCGTGGCCTTGTGATGTTCATGCGGAAACTGCGTGATGTGCACCACCACGAAGTCGCCATCTTGTGCGCCTTTGTGTTTTTTGGGTGGAATCAGGATTTCCTGAGTGATGCGCTTGTTGTGCGGCAGCACCACGCCGAAGCCTTGCTCATGGTAGAAGCGCCCCACCACGTCCGTGCTCTTGCGTTCGAGCACCTCCACGATGCGGCCTTCGCGCCGCCCGCGGTGATCGACGCCAGACACCTTGGCTAGCACCACGTCGCCATCGAACACCTGGCGCATTTGCTTGGGGCTGAGAAAGAGATCGGGCGAGCCATCCTCGGGCAGCATGAAACCGAAGCCGTCCTTGTGGCCCGAGATGCGTCCTTTGATGAGGTTCATCTTGTTGACCAAGCCAAACACGCCGCGCCGGTTGGAGATGAGCTGGCCATCGCGCGTCATGGCGCCCAGGCGGCGTTGCAGAGCTTCCTGCGCCTCGGCGGTAAACAGCAACAACTCCTGGCACAGCTCCCGGTGCGTGGCCGGCTGGCCGCGCTTTTCCAGGTGTTCGAGAATGAATTCCCGGCTAGGGATGGGATTCTCGTACCGCGCCGCCTCGCGCTCCGCGAAGGGATCGGCATTGGGGTTGGGAAGCGCGGCGCTGGCGTGCTTGGGCGTCTTGGGCATCGGAGGAGCCTATAGGGGGAGGATGGCGCAGTATAGCGTGACAAGCATTTGACAAGCACACAGGGGCTCTGTACATTGCGCGCCTCTGCAACAAGCCCATCCATGCCCAGGTGGTGAAATTGGCAGACACGCTAGCTTCAGGTGCTAGTGGCCGCAAGGCCGTGGAGGTTCAAGTCCTCTCCTGGGCACCATTCCTCCTCCCTTCCGCTTGATCTATTGAGTCCCGTATAAATAACTGTCAACATCATGAAGTGCAGACGCGTTAACCTGCATGTGTACGTTTCGAGGAATGGCGATGAAGCACAAGCGGGACTTCAAGGAGCTGGAGAG
>JAIRJU010000089.1 GCA_031260485.1 Pseudomonadales bacterium
TCGGCCATGAAAGACGTGGAAGACCAGCTCAACACCCTGTCCACCTTGCGCGAGCAGACCGAACACACCCGTGCCGCCGCTGATTTGGCCAGCCGCGTCGAACAGCAAATGCTCAACCGCTACCAGGCCGGCCTGACCAGCTACACCGACGTCGTCACCGCGCAGGCCAGCACCCTGAACGCGCGCCGCAGCCTGCTGCAACTGCAACTGCAACGCCAGCAGGCTGTGGTGAGTTTGATCCAGGCTTTGGGCGGCGGCTGGCAGGCGCCGTGGGCAGAGGCGTTGAGCGTTGAGCAGGCAGGCCCATGACCTTGGTCATTCCCCGAGAATTTCCCGCCTGCGCGCTCTTGAACGCCTGACCTTTGGCTCCGTGTGACATCGTCATTCACCGGCCACGCGCAAAGTGTCGCTCACCAAGGCAGGCGCAAGAAAATAACCAGCCGCCAACAAGCCATCCAGCAGAGGGCCCACCGGCCCGATCAAGCCTGCGCGTTTGGCCTGCACCAAAAGCCCGCAGGTTCCGATGTAGGGAATTTTCAGCAACGAGGCCGTTTTGCGGCCCCGCCGTTCATCCATCAGCAATACCGCCCGCATGTGACGCGCGAGCCAGATGGCTTGGGACTCGCCGGGGTCGAGATGCGCGACGGATGCCTTATCGCCCGGCAAGGTATCCGCTTTCACTTCGATCAAGCCCGCCTCCACAGCGCCGCGAATCTGCCCAGCGCCGGTTTTGTGCGCCAGTTCAGCGCACTCATCCAGCACGGTTTGCGGCACCAGCAACTGCCCCCACAACTGACCGGGCCAGTGCAAGCCATCCAGTATCGCCAGCGCAATCAGAGGGCCGCTATCGGCGACGACGCAAGTCATCGAACACCTCGAGCTCCTGCTCGAGTTCGCCTGCCGCATAGCGAACCACGGGCACCTGCCGCGCAGCGCAGGCCGAGAAGAACTCCGGCAGCGATAACCCCGCCAGCTTGGCTGCTTGCCGTTGCGTCAACGCTTCTTCATCAAACAGCTTGACGGCCAGCGACACCAGCACCCCTTGCTCCAGCAGTTTTTCATCAAAGGGCAAAGCCACGAACACCGGGCGGCCATGCTTGGTGACAAGCGCCATGCGACCGGCCTCGGCGCCGTGAATCAGTTCGCCCGTGCGATCACGCAGATCTCTGACGGTAAAGGTTTCCATGGTTAACCCGCCTATTTCACCGTGGCAACACCCAGCGCTCCCAGCAGCGGGATGCATGGGCACGCGGCATGCCGCAGCAGGGGCTGCCTGCCCCTGCAAGGCAGACCGTGCGCCCAGGCGCCCGCTGCTGGGATGCGATGGGTGTTGAGTGTTTTGCCCAGTACAAATTGGATTTGGCTATGCAAGATGATTTCTCCTCTGAAACGGGCCGGCAAAACACGGCCACGGTGAAATATGCGGGTTAAGCACCCGCCAAGGCTCAAAATTGTTCCCGCAAATGATGGCACAAAACTGGCAGGCGGGCAAGAACCGAGTGACCTTGCCAGCGAAAAACGTATCCTTTCCCGAGGGTATCCAATCCGAGCAAGGAAAGCAGAAATGGTCAAGAGTTGGAGCGCCGCGTTACACGCTCGCTCCGGCGTGAACCAAGCCTACAGACCGGCCTCAATCAGCAGATCACTGACCGAAACACCCAACGCGGCGGCGATCCGGGACAGTGTCAGCATCGCCACGTTGTTGTCTCCGCGCTCAACCTGACCCACATAGCTCCGATCAAGGTCGGCGGTCAGTGCCAGCGTCTCCTGGGAAATCTTTCTTTTCTGACGAATTCTCCGAATCGCCATGCCCAAAGCCACGAGCAACGGGTCTTGGCGATGGCTGGAGAGATTCGGCACCTCTTGATGGTTGCGGATTTGAGGCATATAGTTCCACCGTACATATACCTCAGTTTTCCCGAATTAAGCGATTAGCGCAAACAAATGACCGCACCATTTACACGCTTGACGCAGCTTGATAAGGGGTAGGAGTCAAGCCAATAGCACATTGGCGTCAGATTCGCCTTGACAAAATCTGACAGGAGTTTGCCCGCATCATGTCGCCCCACAAATACTCGGATCTGATCGGCTCCATCTACGACTGCGCGATTGAGCCATCGCGCTGGGAACAGGCGCTGGCCGGCATCGTCCAAGCGATGTCCTGCGAGTCAGCCATTCTTTCCCTCAACGATCTGCGCCATGATCGTCTGCTGATCAGCAAGAACGTCGGTTGGGGCGAAGGCGCAATCAAGGAACGGAACAAGCACATTCCCGAAATCCATGCACGCCTGAAGGAATGGTTCGCCAAGGGGCCTGCGCCCGATCAGCCCTTCGTCGCCTCGCGCGAACTGACGCCAGAATACTTGGCGCAGGCACCCTACGCCCAGCAATGCCTGAAGCCCCTGGGCATCGTCGACATTCTGCACCAGCCGCTGGTGTACACGCTGGCGCGTTTCTCCGAATTGGTCCTTGCCCGCCATGAGCGGGACGGCATCATCACCGACGAACAGATCGACATCGCGCAATGGCTGTTGCCGCACCTGCGGCGCGCGGTGACGATCAGCAACGTGCTGGATGTCCGCTCCATTGAGAACATCCGGTTGGCCCAGACCCTGGACGCGCTGCCGCATGGCATCTTTTTGACCGACAGCCAAAGCGCCATCCTGCACGCCAACAAGGTAGCCGAAAACATGCTGCGCGACGGCACCGTCGTCTACAGCACCAACGGCATTCTCGACGCGCGGGCACCCATCGCAGCCATCAGACTGCGCGAGACGATCCGGGCGGCGGCGCAGGACGAAACAACGCTCGACCGAAGCGGTCTGGAAATTGCCCTCACCGATACACCCGTCAGTCCGCAATTTGCCCACGTGTTGCCCATGAACGGCAGCGATCTGCGCGCCATGGTGCAGCCTGCTGCGACTGCCATGGTGTTGATCCACGACTCGATGGCGAATCCGCCCGACCTCACCTCGACAGAGAAAGAAAACTATCTGCGCCAACGCTTCGGCTTGACCAAGGCGCAGACGCGCGTTGCGTTGGCGATGCTCGACGGCGGCAAGCGCAGCGCCATCGCCGCGCGGCTCGGCATTTCAGAAGCCACGGTGCGTAGTCACCTGACCCAGATCTTCGAAAAAACAGGCATTCACCGACAAGCGGAGTTGGTGCAATTGCTGATGCGGAATTTGTCGCAACCCTGACGGTACGGCGTGCTTGCGCGATCCCAGCGCAGAAGATCGCCAAGCATGGAGGAACCCAGGAGCCTGTCTATCCCTTGCTCCAGCCGTGCCTGAGAGGCTCCAACGATCTGCAACGGACATGCTTCGTGGTTACCAAATATTACAAAAAATAGCAAACATAGAACGAACGTTCGATGCGTCAACTTTTGTTCACGACTACGATTCCGTCAACTGCTTCTTCCGCAAGGAATAAAAGTTTGATTGTTTAATTAATTTGATGATTGAATTTTTAATATCACACGCTGAAGATGAAGTTAATTTGGTTCAATGCATTTTATTTAATTATTGGAGATAAATATGCCAATCGTAAGCGATCCCGCTTCCATTCCCGTCCAAGGAAACATTCCTAGACCACCCCACCAATTCGACACATTTGATAACATAATTTATGCACTCAGATCGACATGGATAAACATCAAGCCTCCACAAGCAGATGGGTCACATTATGGCGATGGCTACGCCATGCACAGTTTATTATGGTCTCGGCATAAAGGCTACGCCGATGGAGTTTTTTTATGGGACGAATTCAAACCAACCTCGGATGATGATTGGTCATTCAAGCAAGTTGTACCTGGTCCTGTGGGTTTGATATATGCGGTTGACAGCAATGACAATTTATGGTGGTATGACCATCTTGGAAGAGCAGACGGGAGCAAGCTCTGGGCGAAGCGCCAAACAGTAGGCGTTGGCTGGCATATTCTGACGACCAATCCCAGGCCAAAAAATATGCTCGGGATTTTTTGTGACACCCAGAATGGATCTCAAATAGACAGACCAAATTCAATTATTTATGCCGTAAGCGTAAGAGATGATCGAACGCTTGGACTTGACTGGTATCGGCACGACGGCGTTCGTAATGGAGCATTTACTTGGGCATATACAGACCCCAAATTCATCAGTGGAATTAAGTTAGCAGGTCAGCAGCGTATTTTCTCTGGCAGCAATGGTATTATTTATTTGATTGGAGATGATGGCCAGCTTAGGTGGTATAAACACAAAGGCTATCAGGACGGAAGTTCTGCGTGCGAGGGGCCGAACGTCATTTCCGATGTCAGCAGCGACTGGAGCCATTTCAGCAATGTATTTTCCATTGGAAGAGGGATTATCTATGCCATCACCAGAAATGGAGATTTATGGTGGTTCAAACACAAGGGATATTTAAATGGAGATCGAGGTTTGGAAAGCAGCAAAGCTCCTGTAGGCGTTGGATGGAACAACGTTTCAGTTGTTTGCAACAGCGTTTATTTGCATCCAAATTATATTAATTGATGAGATGCCTTGCAGGAATTACATGCAACAACAAAGTGGATGCAAATTCTGAAACTCCCGTCTCCCTATAAATCTTTCTCAAATTTCAGCAAAATTCAACACCTGAATTCGCACCCCCGGAACGAAAGCGCTTTACCCGTTGGGTGAAGCGCTTTCGTTCTGGGTGGACACGAATCACAGCCAGGAAAGCGTCCGCGCCTTACCTGTTTCCGTGAACCACTTCCGACTATCCGGCGTCAGCAGCGCCGGCAGAACCGCAGGGGTCTTCAGACCGTGGCGACTTGCACTTTGACGCAGCAGCAACGACTGGCATGGCAAGCCGCACTCTGCACAAAACACCCGATTCGGTCGAAACTCATGGCTGATGCGTGCGGATGAAACCAGCCGTCAGCGCTGCCTTCGCTTGGCGCAAAACCCCGCTTTCAGAATAACCAAGTGCGTCGCGCCACAGGCACGGCGAGTATTGGCCCCTATGAATCACACGCCAACACCGGAACTGGACACTACCGCCCTCGCCCATTTGCAGCAGTGGGTAGGCAGCAGCGAGGAATTGCAGGACGCGATTGGCGCCGCGCCGCTGCACGGGCTGGCGGCCACGCTGGATCGGGACGACCCGCTGCCGATGCGCGGTGACGCCGCGCCGCCGCTGGGCCATTGGCTGTATTTCCTGCCGCAGACGCGGCAAAGCCAGATCGGGCCGGATGGGCATCCGAAGCGCGGCGGTTTTTTGCCTTCCGTGCCGCTGCCGCGCCGCATGTGGGCCGCCGGCCGCCTGAGCTGGGAGCCGGGCAACCCGCTGCGCGTGGGCGACGAGGCGCGCCGCCATTCGCGCATCGAATCGGTGACGCACAAGCGCGGGCGCTCCGGCGAAATGGTGTTCGTGCAGGTGCGGCACGAGGTGCACAACATGCACGGCCTGTGCGTCAGCGAGGAGCAGGACCTGGTCTATCGCGCCGCACCGCAGCCGGGCGAGCAGCCGCCCGCCCCTGCCGCAGCACCCACCGGCGCGGCGTGGCGGCGCGAGATCGTGCCCGACGACGTGCTGCTGTTCCGCTACAGCGCGCTCACTTTCAACAGCCACCGCATCCATTACGACCGCCGCTACGTCACCGAGGTGGAGAGCTACCCCAGTCTGGTGGTGCACGGCCCGCTGATCGCCACACTGCTGGTGGACCTGGTGCAACGGCACGCGCCGGGGCGCTTTGTGCGGCGCTTCGAGTTTCGCGCCGTGCGGCCCACGTTCGATCTGCACCCCTTCCACGTCAACGGCGCGCCGTCGGCGGACGGCCAGTCGGTGCAACTGTGGGCCAGCGACCACGAAGGCTGGCTGACCATGCAGGGCAGCCTTCAGTTTGAAAATTAGCTGCATACCTCGCATGCGTCATTCCCGCGCAGGCGGGAATCCATCGGCACTTCAACGCAAGAGCCGGATCAAGGTGGCGCCCCTGAATTTCCGCCTGCGCGGGAATGACAGATTGAAAATTTCCCGCTCCTCAAAGATTCCTTTTTTTGATAATCAACCAAGCTCCCATGACCATTCCAGCCCCCTACCAGGACATCCGCGACGCCGTGCGCGATCTGTGCGCGCAGTTCCCCGACGAATACCATCGTAAGGTGGACGAGCAGCGCGGCTACCCCGAAGAGTTCGTCGCCGCGCTGACCCAGGCCGGCTGGATGGCGGCGCTGATTCCGCAGGAATACGGCGGCTCCGGCCTGTCGATGGCCGAGGCCTCGGTGATCATGGAAGAAATCAACCGCTCGGGCGGTAACTCCGGCGCCTGCCACGGGCAGATGTACGTGATGAACGCCATCGTGCGCAGCGGCTCGGAGGAGCAAAAGCGCAAATACCTGCCGCGCATTGCCTCGGGCGAGTTGCGCATCCAGTCGATGGGCGTCACCGAGCCGACCACCGGCAGCGACACCACCCAGCTCAAGACCACCGCCACGCGCAAGGATGGCCGCTGGGTCGTCAACGGCCAGAAGGTGTGGATCTCGCGCATCCAGCACAGCGACATGATGATTCTGCTGGCACGCACCACGCCGGTGGCCGAGGTGAAAAAACGCTCCGACGGCCTGAGCTGTTTCCTGATCGACCTGAAAAGCGCCATCGGCAACGGGCTGACGGTGCGCCCGATTCTCAACATGGTCAACCACGAAACCAACGAGTTGTTCTTCGACAACCTGGAAATCCCCGAAGAAAACCTGCTTGGCCCCGAAGGCAAGGGCTTCAAGACGCTGCTCGACGGCCTGAACGCCGAGCGCACGCTGATTGCCGCCGAATGCATTGGCGACGGCTACTGGTTCATTGACCGGGCGGCCAAATATGCCGGCGAGCGCCGGGTATTCAATCGCCCCATCGGGCAGAACCAGGGCGTGCAGTTCCCGATTGCCGAGGCCTTCATCGAAGTCGAGGCCGCCAACCTGATGCGCTGGAAAGCCTGTGCCAAGATCGACGCGCACGAAAACGCCGGCGCCGAAGCCAACATGGCCAAGTACCTGGCCGCCAAGGCAAGCTGGGAAGCCGCCAACGTCTGCCTGCAAACACACGGCGGCTTTGGCTTTGCGTGCGAATACGACATCGAGCGCAAGTTCCGCGAAACGCGGCTGTACCAGGTGGCGCCGATCTCCACCAACATGATCTTCAGCTACGTGGCGGAACACATCCTCGGTTTGCCGCGGAGCTTCTGAATGCGCCCGCTCGACGGCATCACCGTCGTCACGCTCGAACACGCCATTGCCGCGCCGTTCTGCACACGCCAGTTGGCCGACCTGGGCGCGCGCGTCATCAAGGTGGAGCGCCCCGGCAGCGGCGACTTTGCGCGCGCCTATGACGAGCGCGTGCATGGCTTGGCGTCGCACTTCGTCTGGACCAACCGCTCCAAGGAAAGCCTGACGCTGGACGTCAAGCATCCCCAGGGGCAGGAGGTGCTCCGGCGCCT
>JAIRJU010000191.1 GCA_031260485.1 Pseudomonadales bacterium
ATACTCTTCAGGTCTATAACTCGCTGGTGTCTTTGCCGGCGGGCGGGTTCGTGATCGCCTGGGCGGACTTGACGTCCAGAACTGCCAATGGTGTCACGGCGGGCAAGTACGCCACCACGTTCCAGGTTTATGACGACAACGGTGAGCGGGCCGCGGGAATGCCCAACAACATTGTCGCCAGCCAGCCGATCGATCAGTTGACCACCAACGGCGGTACGCTGGTCAACTCGACCAATAGCCACGCCATGGTGGGCCAGATCGCGGCGCTGACCGATGGTACGTTCATCGTTACGTGGTCGGTGCAAACCTTGACAGGGGATCAACACGACATTTACGCCGCGCGCTACGATACCAGTGGCAATATACTTGCCGAGTTCAGTTTCGTGCAGGTTGGCGAGCAGAAAGCCGCGCAGGCGATCGGCTTGGTGGGCGGTGGTTTTGTGCTTGCCTGGCAAGACGAGAGCGGCGCGGATGGCGATGGCGGTGGGGTGTTCTTCCAATTGTTCGATGCGGATAACAATACAGTGGGTGGTATTACCCAGATCAACCAGTTCACTGGCGGCAATCAGGTGTTTGTAACCAGTGCGGTGGACACGTATCAATGGAACGCCAGCGGCGGGCAGTTCGCGGCCTTGTCCGATGGCGGCTTTGCGGTGGTGTGGTCGTCGCAGTATCAGGATGGCTCCGGCAACGGGGTTTACCTGCGGCGCTATGACGCCAACGGCAATGCGACCATGGACGAGATGCGTGTCAACACCACCACGGAGTTGGGCCAGAGTTCTGCCACGCTTGCCGAGTTGTCGGATGGCCGCCTGGTGGTGACCTGGAATGATTCGGCTGTGGACGGCTCCGGCATCGGCATCGTGCAATCGGTGTTTGACGTGAATGCGGACGGCACAGTGACGCTGCAAACCCCGATCGGCTTCGTGCATCTGTCGGAGGATCAGTTCATCGCCGAGGCGGTGATCCAGTTCGACCTTGCCACCTACAACGCCGGCAGCGCCACACCGGAGTTCCGCGAGAATGGCCGGCTGCGTACCTTCGAGGGCATCGAGCGCGACTACGGTGTTCACGTCGACTGGAACGCCACGACCGGCACGCTGACCCTGATCGGCGAAGCCAGCGCCGCCACTTATGAGGCGCTGATCCACAACCTCACCGCGGGCGTCGATGGCACCAACCAGAGCAATGTCACGCTCAAGGTCATCGACCACGCGGGCAACGCGTCCGAGACGCTCACCGGCCTGCAAGTGGTGGCGCTCAAGGGCCTGCTGATCAACACGATTGCCGCCGACAGCGGCACGCTCATCGGCAACCTCGCCAATGGTGGCTCCACCGATGATGTGACGCCAACTCTCTCGGGCTCGGGCGCAGGCGCGAGCGGCAAGGTCAACATTTACGACGGCGCGGTGTTGCTCACCACCGTTACGGCGAATGCCGACGGCCATTGGACCTACACCACGCCGGTGCTGTCCGAAGGCCCGCACAGCCTCGTCGCCAAGCTGCTCGATACCAACGGCAGCGAAACCCAGGCCGCTCCGGCCTGGAGCCTCATCATCGACACGCAGGATCCGACCCAGACCGTCACCATCGTCACGGTCTACGACAACGTTGGCGCGAGCGTTGGCAATGTGCCCAACGGCGGCGCCACCGACGACGAGCACCTGACCCTCTCGGGCACGCTGTCGGCCGGGCTTGCCGCCAACGAAGTGCTGCGTGTTTATGACGACGGCACGCTGATTGGCACGGCCACCGTCACCGGCACCACCTGGACCTTCCAGGATACCCGCGACGGCCTCCTGGGAGCGGTTTCGTTCACCGCCCAGGTCTACGACGCCGCCGGCCACAGCGGCCCGATGTCGGAGGCCAGCACCGCCATCATCGACCCGCCGCGTCCCACGGTGCTCGGCATTCAGGACAACTTCGAGGCGCAATTCGGCCTCGTTACCGACGGCGGCGTCACCAATCACGACAGGCCCGCCATCGTCGGCACCATCGACGCCGTTTATGCGGGCTACACGGTTCGTGTCTATGGCCAGGTCACGGGCACGCCTTTGGTCGCCATGCTCGGTGAGGGGGTCGTCAAGGCGGACGGCTCGTGGTCGATGCAAACGCCGATCACGGTGCCCGATGCCACTTACACGATCTGGGCCGTGTTCCTCGACCCCGCCACTCGCCAGGAAAGCGCCCGCTCCGACAGCGTCAGCATCACGCTCGACACCATCGCGCCGGGTATGCCGACCATCGACTACATCACCACCGATGCCGACCCGCTCACCCATGTCAGCGCGGGCATGACCGTGTCCGACGACTGGATCACCCTGCATGGCACCACCGATCCCTTCGGACGCATCTCCATCTGGGACGATGGCTTCCGCAAAGGCGCCGACGCGCCGATCTATGCCGATGAGAACGGCAACTGGTCTTTCAGGATGCAAGCGGGCCAGGGCGAGCACGAGATCGTCGCCTACGCCGTCGATGAAGCGGGGAACCGCAGCCCGGCCTCGCTGGGTTTCGACCTCGGCATCGACACTTCGCCGATCGGCAGCCCGATTCTGTTGGCCATCGAGGATCGCGTCGGTCCGCGCCAGGGCGTGTTCGACGGCGGCGCCACGATTGACGATACGCATCCGACGATCCAGGGCACCGGCGCCTACCCCAACGGCACAGTGCGCGTCTACAACGACAACACCCTCGTCGCCACGGTAACGGCCGACGCCAACGGCCAGTGGACCTACACGCCGACGCTGGCCACGGGCAACACCTACCACTTCTCGGCGGCCAACGTCGTCGCTGGGGTGGAGGGCCTGCGTTCGAGCGCCTGGACCTTCACCGTGGACACCAGCACCCCGGCGGCACCGAGCATCACGGCCATCTATAGCGACCAGTTGCAGATCGCCGGCAATCTGCTCGATGCGGCCACCAGCGGCAGCCATGGCACCGGCACGCTGGCCGATCCGCTCTACACCAACGACGTCCGCCCGACCTTGCAGGGCATCGGCGCGGTGGGCATCGGCGACGTCAATATCTATGTCGACGACGTGCTTATCGGCACCACCACGGCGCGCGCGGTGGAAGGCGGCACGGGCGGCTGGGGCTACAACTTCATCCCGGTGTTGAGCGATGGGCTGCACAAGATCAGCGTGGCGGCGATCAGCCCGGCGGGGATCGAAGGGGCCAAATCCCAACCCGTCTACCTGATGGTCGACACGCAAGTGGGCGATGTGCCGGACTTCACCAACGGGCCCGACACCGGCCTCTTCGACAACGACCACATCACCAACGCTACCGTGCAAACGCTGAGCGGCCAGCCCGGTTCGGTCGAACCTGGGGCAACGGTGATCGTCTACGACAGCACCTTCGAGATTGGACGCACCACGGCGGATCAATTCGGGGCCTGGACCTTCCAGACGCCGGCGCTCGCCGAAGGCACGCACAACCTGTTCGTGGCGCAGATGGACAAGGCGGGGAATGTGTCGGCGGTGCAGGCCATCCCGCATGTCGTCGTTATCGACACCACGCCGCCGAAAGTGGAAATCGTCGAGCAGGCGGTCAACGATCCCACTGCGATCCATACTGACCAGATTGATCCCAAGACCACCATGCTTGCCGGTGGCGGCTGGGTGACGACCTGGACGAGTTCGTACCAGGACGGCGACGGCCTGGGCGTTTACATGCAGCGTTACGACGCTGAAGGGAACAAGCTCGGCACGGAAACGCTGGTCAATACGACAACGGCCTGGGATCAGAGCGCACCGAGCCTCGTCTCCGGCACGAGCGGCATTTATGTGCCCTCTACCGCCGCCTTGGCGGACGGCAGTTTCGTGGTGACGTGGCAGTCGGCGCTGCAAGATGGCGGCGGGCTGGGCGTCTACATGCAGCGCTTTGCTGTTGATGGCACGCCGCTGGGCGGTGAAACGCTGGTCAACACTTACACGGTTGGCGATCAGTATCAGCCGATGGTGGCGGGCTTGACTGACGGCAGTTACGTCGTTGCCTGGGTTTCGTCTGGGCAGGCCGAGGGCTTCAGTGGGGCCTACTTCCAGCGCTTTGCGGCAGACGGTACGCCGCTGGGCGAGGAAACCCGGGTCAATGACTCAGCCGATGCTTATTATCTCGTGCGTTCCCTGGTGGCGCTCGATAACGGCGGTTTTGTCATTGGCTATACTACACAGGTGCCTACCGGATTCCTCAAGGTATACGACGCCTACGGCAATGAAGTTGTCGGCCAGACGCGGATAGGAGCGAACGCCACTATCGGCGTGCATGGCGGCGTTGCTCTTGCCGATGGCGGGTTTGCACTGCTTTCAACCGATCAGATTAGCGGCACGCTACTGTACTCTCTGACGATTTTTGCCGCCGACGGCACGCGCCTGGCGCCTGCCAATCCCATCGCGCCGCCGTTCAATGTTGTCAGCCCGCCGCCGACGGTCATGCTGGCTGCACTTCCTAGCGGTATAGCGCAGCTCTCGGATGGCAATCTTGCGGTGACGATGGCCAGCACGAATAGCGTGCGCATTCAACTCGTCAGTTCGACAACGGGGGAATTGCTCGGGAACACCATCCTGTTGACCCAGGACCCGACGCATGAAAACTCGCGCCCGGTTATCACGCCACGCGCCGACGGCACCTTCCTGGTGACTTGGCAAACGAACAACACCGCCGACGGCACGCTGGACATCGTGCAGCACGAGTTTCTGAACGACGGTACGCGGATCAACGAGATCGGCAATCTGCACCTGAGTGATGCCAACAAGCTCGGCTCGGTATCGGTGGACTTCGGCGCCGCCTATGCAGCGGGAACGACGACCCCGGTGTTCCGCGACGGCGCCCAGGCGCTGACTTTGGCGCAGTTCAACGCCAACGCCGCGCTCAATCACGGCCTCGTTGCCAGCTACGCGGGCGGGGTTTTGACTCTCACCGGCTCGGCCAGCGCGGCGGATTACGAGAGCGTGCTGCACAGGCTGACCGCAGGCGGCACCAGCGTGGACCCGATCGTCACCGTGCGCGTCACCGACCTTGCCGGCAACACCAGCACCATCGGCGGTATCGAGGTCGAGCCGCTGGCGGTGCCGACCCTCGGCTCGGTGGTGGACAACGTGGGTGCCTGGCAAGGCGCGCTGGTGCAGGGCGCCACCACCAACGACAACACGCCCACGCTGAACGGCACGGGGGCGCTGTCGGGCGGGCAGGTTCATATCTACGACGGGAACAATCTGCTGACCACCGTGAGCGCTGACGTCAACGGCAATTGGTCCTTTACCACCTCCGCGCTCACGAACGGCGCGCACAGCCTCTCGGCTAGCGCGCTCGACCCGAACGGCCACGAGGGCCCGCGCTCAGTCGCCTGGAACATCACCGTCGATACGACGCTGGTGGACCCGACCGCGGCCACGGCCAACAACGTCACCGTCACCGGCACGGCGGGCAATGATGTGCTCTCCGATGGCAGTCACACCGGCGTCACCCTGAACGGTGGCGCGGGGGATGACACCTTCCTGGTGACCAACCCCAGCACCCATGTTGATGGCGGCGCCGGGTTCGACACCTTGCAGCTCATCGGTTCGCACATGACTCTCGATCTGAGCAACATCACCGGCGTGGAGCAGGTGAGCCTGGGCGCGAACGGGGCAAACAACCTGAGCATCACACTGAACGACGTACTGAACGGCCCAGACGCCACGCCCAAGGAACTGCTGGTACTGGGCGATGACAGCAACACCGTTACCCTGAAAACCGCCGACGGCTTCGCCCAGACGGGCAGCCAAGTGGTGAACGGCGTGGATGTCGATGTCTGGCAGGCCAGCGCAGGGCTCGATGTGGCGACACTACTGCTTCAGCACGACCTGCACGTCGTGCAAGTGGCCTGAGGGGAGGCGGCGGGAGCCGGAGTATTCCGGCTCCTGGCGCGAAGGCCATGATTGATACTGTTCAGTATAAAATGCCGCGATGCTTACCGGGTTCCCTCTCTCGCCACCAGCGGGGGAGGGCCAGGCTGGGGCCTGCTTTGGCGGATCAGAGCAGCTTGAGCAAGGTCACCACGACCCCCACCGTGGCAACCAGCATCGTGCCGAGCTTGACTGTCATGCGCAATTCCACTTCGCGCAGACTCGATTGGACGACGGTTTGGGTTTCGTGCAGTTCAGATCTGAGCGTAAGCAGATCGGCTTTGAGCGTAAGCAGATCGGCTTTGAGTTCGGTTTTGAGCGAGGTTGTTACCTCATGCAACTCGGTTCTGAGTGAGGTTGTTGCCTCATGCAACTCAGTTCTGAGTGAGGTTGCCACTTCGCGCAGTTCGGTGCTGAACTTGGTTTCCACTTCGCGCAGTTCGGTACTGAGCTTGGTTTCCACCTCTCGCAGTTCGGTTCTGAGCTTGGCTTCCGACTCGCGCAGTTCGGTTCTGAGTGTGGTTTCTACCTCGCGCAGTTCGCTTCTGAGCAAGGTTTGCGTCTCACGCAAATCCGCCTTGGTCGCCACGTCCACCGCCATATGCGAATCCCGCACGGCCCTTGCCATGGCTTCCGCGTGCTGCGCGCAAACGCCTGCGGTTTCCAGGGTTTTGACGAATTGCAAAGTATCGAAGGTCAGGGCGCTCATGGGATTCAGACTAGCAGCCCTTTCCGCCCCCTGCCACTTTATTTTCGCGGCGCTCGCCGCTCCTGCGGCCTGGCGTCGCGCCATCGCGCTGAGTGCGCATTAGTAAAAGGAACCTCTCCATGCTGAAAACATCACGCCTTACCTCCAAGCCCCTGGCCACCGCTTTGCTGCCCGCCCTGCTCACGCTCGGCGCCTGTACCACTACTTACAGTTGGCGCGAAGTCCCTGGCCCACAACAGTCTGCACCACGTGCTCAAACTGTAGCCGCCGTGCCTGTGGCACCAACACCGGGAGCGGAAGAATTCGCCGCTTACGCGGGCGATCGCGTGTATTTCGATTTTGACAGATCGGTCTTAAAACCCGATGCCATCGCCACGCTCGACAAGCAAGCCGACTGGCTCAACCGTTATCCCGCTGTCAGCGTGCGCATCGAAGGCAACACCGACGAACGCGGCACGCGCGAGTACAATCTGGCGCTCGGTGAACGCCGTGCCAATGCGGTGCGGGCGTATTTGCTGAACAAGGGCGTTGCGCAAGCGCGTTTTTATACGGTGTCTTACGGCGAAGAGCGCCCGATCGAGCAACCGGGTTCGGCGTCGCGCAATAGAAATGCTCGCACCGTGGTGATTTCCACCACAGCGCCGTAACGCACCGTGCTGCGTTTTTAGCCACCCCTCTCCCCGGCCCACCTTTTATTAGTGGGGAGAGGGGTTTTTTTAAGCCTTTTAGGGATAAATCGACAGGTAGGGATACGCATTATCACTATAGAGCCTGTGTACTATGAACGCGGATTTGCAGCAATTTTTTCAATTGATTCCCAACGAAGAAGCCGCACGGCTCTACATTGAAACCAAACGCTGGAGCGGCACGCCAGTCTGCACGACATGCAGCAGCACCAATGTGGCGGAATGCAAGGATCACCGGCCCCTGCCGTATCGCTGCCGGGATTGCCGTAAGCATTTCAGTGTGCGCACCGGTATCGCGCTGGCGGGTTCCAGAACCGAATTGCAAAAATGGCTCCAGATCATTTATGTGCTGACCTCGCGCCGTGAGGGTATTGCGTCCAATCAACTGGCCGAGGTGCTGGAGATCGACGAGCGCACCACACGCGCCTTGGCGTACAGTATTCATGATTTGTTATTGAGCGATCAGCAAGATAAAAAACTACGCCGCACCCGGCGGCATGGCATCATCGATCCGATCGACGCGGGGTTTGATGCGGTGGTAGATAAGTTGGTGGTGAATCGTCTGTCGCCGCCGCCAGCCAACACCACGTTTGCCGACGAGGTGGCAGGCTATGAATATGAACGGGTCAAGGGCACGCTGCGCGCGGTGTTCCGCGCCTTGCTCACCGTTGAACTGCGTACTTGGGAAGGAGAGCTTCCCGATGAAATGTGGCAAAAATTCAGAAACCTGACGCAATGGCGCGACAGCTTGCAAAGCCGCCCGCAGTGGTGGAATACACTTGTCGCGGAACTTTTGTATGAGTCGCTCGATGCGGGCGTGGTGAGATACCTCTTGGCACTCAAACCTGAAGCGGCGGCGCTGTTGGCCAAGGCTAAGCAGCGTTATGGGCGTTGAGTTGCAAACTAGGCGGCGGCGCTCAATTCAGACCAGCGCCCCGATCCCCTTGCGCCGAATCACGTTCAGCAGCGCCAGTGCCGGGCCGGTGGCCTGCGTCGCACCGCGTTCCAACTGCGACACATAGCCGCTTGTCATGTTCAGGTAGCGCGCTAGCGCCGCTTGGCTCAGATGCGCGTTTTCACGCATTGCCCGCACCTGCGCGGCGCTGATCGGTTCGGCGGTGGGCAGCGCCGCCGACGCCAGATGACGAGCGGTAATTTTCCGGTGAGTTGCTTCGTCCATTAGCCCTAGTTGGCACTGTACATCGGCCATTTCCGTCAATTCACTGGCGAGGCGATTCGGCTTATTCATCTTCATCGTCATGTTTGATTTCCTGCAAAGCGCCATTAGAGCGGTTTTGATTCAAATACTGACACTCTTCAGTTCACGAGGTCTTCCCTCTCTCCCCCGCCCCTACCCAGGAACCTGGTTCCGGGGCGCAAGTCAGCAGGCACAATGACGAGGCAAGGCTGCAAAGCGCCTGATTCAGGATTCAATACCACCCCGCCCTGCGGGCACCCCTCCACAGGAGGGGAAATTTATCTATCGCTTCTTGCAAACAACTCCACCACTGCACGCAGAGCAAATTCCCCTCCTGTGGAGGGGTGGACGCCGTAGGCGGACGGGGTGGTATAAATCTAAATCCTCACATCAAAACTAGCCGCCCACTCGCCTACCCAGGAACCTAAGTTCAGGGGCGCAAGTCGGCAATGCGCGCTGCATGGGACTCTCCCGCAAGCGGGCGAGGGAAGAAATAATGTCAACGATTTGATCAAAAACGCTCTAGTCAACGCCTGTTCCACAATCTCGGGCGAAGCTGCCAGCCAGTTCACCACGATATAGCACACAAACACATACTTTGAGTTTCCAGCCGCGTTGTCATGCGCAAATTGCTATGCGCGCCGCCACCAGCGCCCGCGCACCACGCGCTTGTACCACAGCACCACGCCGCTCAAGAGCAGCAGCGTTGGCAGCAAGCTCGCCACGATCCAGGCCCAGCGTGCCCAGGTGCTGCTGCCAGGGCGCGCGAAGTGCACCTCGCGGAAGAAGCGCAGCAGCGCCGATCCTGGCGCGGGGCCGCGGGACTCGGGGCTTAGCCAGCGCAGCAGTGTGTCGAGGTATTGCGGTAAACCCAACTGAAAGCCCGATACACCCCAGGCCAGCATCAGCAGCAGTCCCCAAAAGCCGAACAGCGTATGCAGTTGCCACCACCAGGAACGCGGCGAGTGGCGCTGTGGATAGAAACCTTCACGCCAGCGCGCGCGGCCCTGCCACCACAGCACCAGGCCGCTGAGGCTCATCACCACGAACAGCAGGCCGCCGTAGCCGTTTATTTTGCGGCCAAGGCGGCCAAAGGTGAGATCGGCGTGCAAGTCGCTCAGCCATTGCACGGTCTGGATTGGCCAGGGATTGGCGCGGCCGATGTCGCGCCCGGTGTATTGATCGAAGTAGTGTGGGGTGTAATCGCCATTTTGGTTGAGCACCACGTAGGTGGCGAGGTTGCGCTCAAAGCCTTCGATGGTGAAACCCACGGTGTAACCGGTGTACACCTCGCGCATCCGCGCTTGCAGCTCCTCGCCGGTGAGCGCCACGGCGTCGGGCGCGGGGGCGACATATTTCGGCTCGAACCACTGATAGAACGGTGAGCGCAGCAACAGCGCGCTGCCGCTGAGACTGATGACCAGTACATACAAGCTACAGCCAACGCCGAGCCACAAATGCAGTTGAAACAGCAGGCGGCGCAACAGCAGAGTCTGGGGCGCGCGCACCCAACGTTGCCAAGCGTTCATAGGAGGGATCCAGGCGGGAGGAAGCGGAGACTAGCACGGGCGTGCCGGGATGTTGATACAAATCAACCGGCGCAGCACGGGATATTACACAATGCAAAAGCTAGGCAGGAAAGCTAGGCAGGGTGTCATTCATCAATGTGTTAAGGAGGACAACATGAGTAATAAATGGTTTTCACCCCTGGTGATGGGGATGTGCCTTGGTGTGGGCGCAAGTCAAGGCGTGAATGCGGCGCAGGCGCCAGCACCAGCGGCACCAGCACTGGCACCAGCGCCGCTGGCGGTGCCGGTCAGCATCAATGCGCTGATGGTCACTTTGATCGATCATTCAGCTCACCATGTGTGGGATCATCAGGCGCTGGAGCGCGACCTGAGCGATGAGGAGTGGCGGATGGTGGAATATTTCGCCATCCAGTTAGCGGCGGCCGGGCCCTTGATCGCGCTTGGCGGCGAGGGGCCGCAAGATACTGCCTGGGCGGCTGATCCGCGCTGGCGGGCCATGGCGCAGGCGCTGTCGAGCGCGGCGCTGGTAACAATGGACGCGGCCAAGACCAAGAACAAGGAATTGCTGTCCAGCGCCGCTGATACGCTGCTCGTGGCTTGCGAAAGCTGCCATAGCGTCTTCAAACCCAGCAGCCCGACCGAGGGCTTCGTGCATCAGCCAGAGTACGATCACCTCTATCATCTCTTCAGACCCGCCGAATAGCCGGTTTTTGTACTCGAAAGCACTAAATGCGACGGCACGGCGAGGAAACTATCGCCGTGCCGGTCTTTCCCTGGTAGAAAGCTCACTGCACAAGCCCAAAAACCAATAGCGAGCAGAGAGGGGAAGCCATGAAAAAGATACGCAGTAGTCTGTGTCACGTGATAAGTGGAGCGGCTCTGGCCTTGGCCGCGAATGTCAGCCTGGGCGGCGAGGTGCTGTTTCTCAATGGCGGCTACGCTCAAATGTGTTCCAGCGCCGCCAAGCAGGTGGATCACCCTGAAATGATGGCCATCACGGGCTCACGGCTCGATGTCGATCCGCTCAAGATCTGTACCTTGGCCATTACCGAGGACGCCAATGCCAGGCACATCGTGTCTGGCAGCTATAACAACCGTGGCGTGATCTATTTTTCCAGAAGCAATTACGCGGCGGCGATCAGCGATTTTCAGGAAGCGATACGTATGCAGCCCGATCTAGGGGTGGTCTACGTCAATCTCGGTTACACCTACGCGGCACAGCAGCGCTGGGCCGAGGCCATCGCGCCGCTCAGCCGTGGCATCGAACTCGGCGCCGACGACCTGCCCAAGGCGTACTACAACCGCGGCATCGCCTATGAGGAGACGGGCCGCGCCACGGAAGCGTACCGCGACTACCTCAAGGCGTCGGAGTTGGCGCCTGAATGGGAGGCGCCCAGGAGCGAGTTGACCCGTTTCAGCGTGCGTCGGCGCTGACCCAGGCTTTGATGCACATCAAATCGACACGAAGCATAGACGCAGCCCCCCCGGCGCGTTTATGCTCCGCCTGCTATTTCTTCCACCAACACCACTAGGGGATTTCCTATGGCTCATATGTTCGCCGGTGGCTGCGCGCACCACCCCAGCCACTCTGACTCTTACCCGATCGACAACCACACCTGTCACTGCTCCGTGTGCAAGCGTGTGACTGGTCAAGCTAACACCCATGTGGTGTTCTTCAACCACAAAGACCTGAGCGTACAGGGCGCCGATACTCTCAAGCGCGTGCCGTTCAACAATCAGAACCCGAACGGCCCGCTGGAGCTGTGCCTGTGCGAATCCTGCGGCACGCCGATCATGTTGGACGACAAGCAGAAGCGTATCCGTGTCGTGGTTCCGAACTTGATGAACTACAACGGTGCGATGCTGCCTGCTACCTACCACGCCTTCTACGATCCTGCCGCTGGCAATGCGCCAGTGACCGATGGTCGTCCGGTGTACGAAGGGCTGCGTCCAAACTTCGTATGGCCTCAAGGCGCTTAAGCTGGAGTCTTGCGGCAAGGTAACAGGCAAGGTAACAAAAGCCGCAACAAACAAAGGCTGTAACAAAAGTCGTAACACAAGCTGTAACACAAGCCGTAACAAGAAAAGCCCGGCAATTGCCGGGCTTTTTTACGTCTTCTCATTTTTATAAGGGGGCTTCATGAAAATCTTCAACCGTATCGTACTACCGCTGGCACTGGTTGCCGCCATCACCGCTTGCGGCAAGCAAGAAGAGGCCACGGCGGCCGCGGCAATCACGACCACCGTAGCCGCCGCCGCGCCAGCAGCAGCGGCAACCACACCCGACGGCTCCGTGCTGACGCTCATCCGCGCGCTGCGCAACAACGACTTCAACGCGCTCATCAATAGTGCGCTACCGGTCGCTGAAGTCGCACAATTCAAGAGTGACTGGACGAGCACACTGAACGCGGAACCGATCACTGCCGATGATCGCCAGAAATTTGCCGAGCAAATGGCGCAGCTTACCGCGCCAGGCGCGGAAGAGCGGCTGTTCGCCGAAATCGAACCCCAACTCAAGCAACTCGAGGCGCAAGCTGCGCAGATGCCGCTTTTGATCATGATGGGGCAGGGAATGTTGCAGGGCATGATCGAGCAGAATCAGGAGTTGAGCAGTGAGCAGAGGCAACAGTCGATGGCGCTCATCGCCGCCGCCGGACAATGGGCACAAACCGTAAAGATCGCCGACCCGGCGCTGGCCAAGGCAGCGATCGCCACGCTGACCAAGGCCGCGCGCGATCTCAATCTCAAATCGCTCGACGAATTGCGCGCGCTCAATTACGACCAAGGCATGGCCAAGGCCGGCATCGCCTTTGCCAGCGCCAAGCAGATCGCCGCCATCTACGGCCTACAGATCGACCAATGGCTCGATTCGGTGAAAACGGAAACCGTCAGCACCAGCGGCGACACCGCGCAAGTGAAGATCAGCTATACCGCCTTCGATCAACCGTTCACCACCGCTGACGAGTTGGTCAAAATGGATGGCAGGTGGTACAGCAAGCAGGTCATCGAGCAGACGCAGAAATAAGCAGAAATAACAAGTAATGTAAGGAATCTGTCATGCCCTGCTCCCTCCCCCGCGTTGTATGGTGTACGGAGCGCGGGGGAGGTGGACAGGTGTTCGGAGGGCAGCAGCGCGAAACACGCGCATTTTTTTCAGGAGAAATGTAATGAAAACAATGTTGACCATGGCGCTTGTCGGTGTGCTCACGCTAGCCTTGAGCTTGCTGGGTGGCTGCGCCACTGAATCGTCGCAGGCACTGGAGGTGCCGCAAGTGGCGGCGGTGCGTTCTGCGTATAACGGGGTGCGCGCGCCGATTGCGGTGGGCAAGTTCGATAACCGTTCGTCTTATCTGCGTGGCGTATTTTCTGATGGCGTGGATCGTCTCGGCGGCCAGGCCAAAACCATTTTGATTACGCACTTGCAGCAAACCAATCGCTTCAGCGTGCTGGACCGCGACAACATGGCGGAGATCCAACAAGAGGCGGCCATCAGAAATACCGCGCAACAATTGCGGGGCGCGGATTTCGTCATCACCGGTGATGTAACGGAATTTGGCCGTAAAGAAACCGGCGATCAACAATTGTTCGGCATTCTGGGGCGTGGCAAGGAACAGGTTGCCTATGCCAAGGTCAATCTGAATGTCGTGAATATCGTGACCTCGGAAGTGGTATTCTCGGCCAGTGGCGCGGGCGAGTATAAATTATCGAACCGCGAAGTGATCGGTTTTGGCGGCACCGCCAGCTACGATTCGACGCTCAATGGCAAGGTGCTGGATCTCGCCATACGCGAAGCGGTCGATAACCTGGCCAGCGGCATTGATCGCGGCCAATGGCGGCCGGGCACGCCGTGATAGTGGCTACTCATCAAGAGTTTCATCAAGACCCTCAGCAAAAGCCATGACGATGAACAAGTTGTCTATAGGCGGCTGCGCCGCGCTTGCAAGTCTGTTGCTGACAAGCTGCGTGGCGCCGCCGCGCTCGCTCTATCAGTGGGAAAATTATCAACCGCAGCTATACGAGTATTTCAAAGGCGGCTCGATCGAAGCGCAGGTGGCTGAACTCGAGCGCGGCCTGGTGGTAATCCGGGCAAAAAATGCACTGCCACCGCCTGGCTATCATGCGCAGCTTGGGCTGTTGTATTCGAGCTTGGGCAAGGAAGACCAAATGGTGCAGGAATTTCAAACCGAAAAGTCATTATTTCCAGAAGCGGCGCCATACATGGATTTTTTGCTGAATAATGCCAGGCAAGCCGCTACTGCGCGCGCACAAGAGGGCAACTGATAATGCCGCGTTTTCTGAAATTAATGGCTGTTTTTGCCGTGCTGGTGTTGATGACGGCGTGCGTCACGCCGCCGCCTGCGTTTGATTATTTCGCGTTCAACGCGGCGCGGCCACGTTCGATCCTGGTGCTGCCGCCCAGGAATCAGTCGCCGGAAATCAGCGCTGCCTATGGCGTGTTGTCGCAGGTAACGCTGCCGCTGGCGGAGTCGGGCTATTACGTGTTGCCGGTGGCGCTGGTTGATGAAACCTTTCGTCAAAATGGCATGACGGTAGCGGACGATATTCGTGACGTGCCGGTGGCAAAGCTGTACGAAATTTTCGGTGCCGATGCTGCGCTTTATATCGACATCATCGAGTATGGTGCCAAATACCTGTTGTTCGACAGCGCCGCGGTTGTCACTCTGAGCGCCACCTTGGTGGACCTGCGCAGTGGCCAAACGCTCTGGACTGGCCGCACATCCGCCACGAATGCACAAAACAACAACAATGGCGGCGGCGGCATTGGCGCCCTCTTGGTGGCGGCCATGGTCAAGCAAATACTCAACTCTGTCAGCGATGCCAGCTATACGGTCGCCGGCATGGCCAGCACGCAGTTATTGGCGGCAGGGCAGCCGCGCGGGCTACTGTATGGGCCGCGGCATCCGCCGTTGCCTTAGACATCAAACGGCCAGGCCTGAAAACCACTGGGCATGAAAACCACTCTCGTCAAAATCAGCCTGACGCTCGTTGCCGTTATTGCGCTGGGCTTGGCGGTGTTTATCGGATTGCGCAGCTATCAAGCGCTGCAAGGGCCTGCGCTGGAGCCCTGGCATACCTATGTGCCGCAGGAGTTGACGCCAGAGGAGATCGACGCCACGGATTGGGCAGGGTATCTGCAAGCGGAGGCGCGTGTCTTTGAGGAGGTGCGCCGCGAGGTGGTGCAAAAACTGCCGCTGGCAGATCAAGTGCCGGAGAATCGTTATTTTGCCGACAGCGCCGTCTACCCGCCGCGGCTCAGCCACGATTGGAATCATTCTTATGAATTGCACCCTGATGGCTCGCCGGTTGGCGCTGTAGTGCTGTTGCATGGGCTTACGGATTCGCCTTACAGCTTGCGGCATATCGCGCAGCATTACCGCGAGCGCGGCTTCGTTGCCGTGGCGATTCGCTTGCCAGCGCATGGCACAGTTCCGGCGGCGCTGACGGCGGTACAGTGGCCCGCGTGGCTGGCGGCCACGCGCTTGGCGGTGCGTGAAGCGGTGCAAGCGGCGGGGCCGGGCAAGCCTTTGCATATCGTGGGCT
>JAIRJU010000221.1 GCA_031260485.1 Pseudomonadales bacterium
TGGTGCTGATGCTGGTGGTGGTGCAGCAATTGCTGGGGTTCTGGGTGCTCACCGCCACCCGGCAAAATACCGCCAACGATCTCAGTTTCATTACCCCGGCCTTGAGCAGCGCGCTGCTCTGGCCGCTGGTATTCATTCTGCTGCGCTCGTGGCGGCGCGGTTTTTTCGTATCCTGAACGAGAGGAGAAGCAACGATGGGGTCATGGGAACGCTGGTTGAAGGCGCCTGCCACCTCGGCCTTGCGCCGCTTTCTGTTTCAGGTTCACCTGTGGCTGGGCATTGGTTTTGGAATCTATGTGCTGATGATCAGCATCACCGGCAGCGCCATCGTGCTGCGCGCGCAGTTCGGCGGCTGGTTCATGCACGACCAGGTGAGCAATGTCTTGGCGCTGCCTGAATTGACCGGCGCAGATCTCGAGGCGCGCGTGGCCGAGGTCTATGCCGATTACACGGTGAATCGCGTCGCGCCGCCCGCGCGCAGAGGCCGCTCCGTATACGTGGTACTCGAACGCGCAGGCGTCGAGGAAACGCGCTTTTTCGATCAGTATCAGGGCAAGGATCTGGGCCCTACCTATCCCTGGCCGGTGCGGATCATCGAATGGCTCACCGACCTGCACGACAATCTGCTGATGGATCGCACCGGGCGTGGTCTCAATGGCTGGGGCGGCGCGCTGTTCATGGTGATGGTGCTATCGGGCCTGGTGATCTGGTGGCAAGGCTCGCGGCGCTGGCGCGAGGGCTTGGTGATCCGCCGCGACAGCCCACGCAGCTTCATGTGGCAATTGCACAACTTCCTCGGCTTTTGGTCGTTGCCCTTGATGGTGGTGTGGGGGCTTACCGCCATCTACTTCGCGTGGCCGGAACCCTTCGATTGGGTGATCGACTATTTCGACAGCGATCTCGATGACTTCGAACGCCCCGACGGTTGGATACGCACGTTGATCGACTTTCACTTTGGCCGTTTCCGCGGACTGCTGTGGGCCAACATAGTGTGGCTGTTCCTTGGCCTCGTGCCCGCCGTGCTCATCATCAGCGGCGTGGTGGTGTGGTACCGGCGCGTCGTGCGGCGGCGCCGGGTGTGAGCGTGGCAGAGAGCGCACCTGCGGCGTCTTGCCGCATTCCCGCGCCAACTCAGGGCGCGCTGGTCTCGATGTCGAGATGCAGCAAGGCCACCACTTGATCGGCCTCGCCGCTGAACGCCGCACTCATGAGGCGCGGCTGCAATTGCGCGAAGCTGCCCTCGAACTCGGGAGCGATCCTCACCTGCAAGATTGCATTGCCGCCAAGGAACTGCGCCAGCGCCGCGCTGGCAGTGTGCGCCACGCTCTGCATGTTGGGCGGCAGCATGAGCGGAAACGCGTTGACGTTATCAATCAAGAATGATCGGTACTGTTCGGGGTTCATGGCGCTGTCGGCAGGAGGATGTTGCAGCAGCGTATCGAGCAGCCCTTGGTCGGTGAGTGTGAGCGTGGCGCTGGGGATTGCGCCTTGGCTCAGCAGCGCGTTGATGTACACCTCGTTGCTCGTCTGCGCCGGGTTGTTGCTGGCCGGGAAAGAGACGGAGGACAGATCGGGCGGAATGCCGCGCAAAGTACTGCGCAAGGTGAAGCTGAAAGCTTGCGGCAGGCTGAGGTCGAGATTGAACTCGGTGCCCGTGCGATCATCAGGCGCATAGTCGTAGTGATAATGCAGCGTGAGCGGCAGCGTATCGTTGGGCGCGAGTTCGGCCAGCACCTGTGGCGGCACATCAGCAAGAAGTGCCGTGATGCCTGCGGGAAATTGCAGCCCTTGCAGTTCAAAATCGAGGCGCCAGGAAGGAATGCTCACAGGGCCAAAGGTGGTAACGAGCGGGCGCTTCACCGCGAGGCGCATATTCTGTACCAAAAAATCCAGATCGCCTTTGGTGACGCGCAGGTTGGCCATGGTGGCGCTGCCGCTCAAGCTGACCTCCAGGCGCTCGTAGACCAGCGCATCGTAGTCACCGTTTGCCACCAGCGCATCGAGGTACGCATCCACTTGCGCCCGTATGCGTTGATTGGCGTAAACGTAGAGGCCGCCCAGCACCAGGATTACGCCGCCAACCACGCTGAGCAGAATTTTGCTGCTTTTTTTCATGTTGTTTAACCTGGGTTTTTCATTGTGACTTCTAATTGTGGCTTCTATAAGTTCCCGCATCGAGCCTGTTGCAGCCTTTAGCCCGCGTGCACCTCCGGGGGACGCCCGCAAGTACTTCCCTGTCGGGCTCGGCTCGCGCCATCCTGGGCGCTCGACGCCCCCGGAGGTGCACTCGGGCTACCGGCTGCTAGTCGTTGAACAACTGAGCTACGCATTAAAGAGTAATTTTTAGGCATTTGTGCGGAGCGCTAAAGCGAAATGCAAGCCTCTGGTGGTCCTAGCTCTTATTCAGGGGCGTCGAGCGCCAGGGATGGCGCGAGCCGAGCCCTACATGGATGTACTTGCGGGCGCCCCCTGAATAAGAGCTAGGACCACCAGAGGCTCTCACTATTGGTGCGGGCTCTTTCAAATATGTACCAAAAATCAAATGAAAAATCTGGGCTCAATTGGAACGATTGAGCGCCGCCGCGGCGACCAATCCGAGTCCTTGGCGATACGGGCTATCCGCTAGCACCGCGAGCGCTGCGAGCGCCACCGTGATGCGCTCTTGCGCCACATGGCGCGTGTAATCGAGTGCGCCAGAGGCGCGTACCGCCGCGATGATGGCTTGCAGATGGTCGAGTCCGCCTGCCACGATGGCGTTTTTGATCAGTTCGCGCGTGGCGCTGTCACCGTGTTGCAAGGTGTAGATCAAGGGCAGCGTGGGCTTGCCCTCGGCCAGATCGTCGCCCACGTTTTTGCCGAGCGCCGCGGAATCGCCAGCATAATCGAGCACGTCGTCGATCAATTGGAACGCCATGCCCACTTCCAAACCAAACGTGTGCAGCGCCTCCTGCACCGGCACTGGCGCGCGCGCCAGAATCGCGGCGCTCTGGCAAGCGGCGGCGAACAGGATCGCGGTCTTGTTGCGGATCACTTCCATGTAGGCCGCTTCGGAAGTATCGGGATTGTGCTGATGCACCAGTTGCAACACCTCACCCTCGGAGATGCGGTTGGTGGTGGTGGCCATCACGTCCATGATCGCCATGTCGCCGATGTTCACCAGCAATTGGAACGCGCGCGAATAAATGAAATCACCCACCAGAACGCTGGAAGGATTGCCCCAGCGCAAGTTGGCGGTAGGGCGGCCACGGCGCATTTCCGACATGTCCACCACGTCGTCGTGCAGGAGCGTGGCGGTGTGCAGAAATTCGATCACGGTGGCGAGGTCCACGTGCTGGCTCCCCATATACCCCAACGCGCGCGCGCACAGCAGCACCAGGGTAGGGCGCATACGCTTGCCACCGGCTTCGACGATATAGTGGCCAATGCTTTCCACCAGCGGTACCTGGGAATGCAACTGGCTCACCACCTTCTGGTTGAGCAGGGAAAAATCGTCGGCGACGATCTGATGGATATGACTTGCCATGGCCGGATTGCTTGGATGTGAATGAAACAGGCACTGCCTGCCGCCGGTATCCGGCAAACGGGGCCGCATCCTACTGGATGCGACTCATCCGCTCAACCCGTAGACCATAAGCGTGCAGCCAGCGCGGCAGATCCGCGCCGCTCAGCACCGCGAATTCGGCGGCGCGCTGTTGCATCAGCGCAGCGCCTGTATCCAACGCCAGTGCTGGATGGCACATCAAAAGGTCGCCATCTCTGGCCGCGGCAAGCCAAGCGTGCAGCAAGCGCGCGTAATGTGCCGCGCCGCCGCGCAAGCCATAAACGCCCAGAAAGCGCTGATTGCTGCGCCAACCCTGCACGCGCACAGCGCGGTGCAAGGCATGGCCGCCCAGCGCGCCGATGAGTTGGGCCTTGCAGCGATTGGCCACCCCCACCCCCGGCTGCTGGCGCGGCAGCGTACAGCGCAGCCAGGGTTTGTGGGCACCATAGCGGCGCTGCAAGACCTCGAGCACGCAAGGCAGCACGCCGGGCAATTGATGCACATGCTGGTGGCCGTCCAGATAAGCGGGCGCTGTGCCATAAAGGCGCTCGAAGGTGTCGAGCTGGCGGTGCAGACACGCCTCCACCCAGGCAGGCGGTAAACGGCCCAAGTAGGCTCGCGCGATCAAGCGGCCGAGTGTGATGGATGGTTCCACCCCGCCTCCGCTTTCGGTCAGATCAAAATGCAGGCCCGCATCGACATCCGTCTCGCGCAGCGCTGGGGCCTCTGCGCCGAACGCGGACCCCAGCGCCAAGCAACTCACGGCGCTCAAGCGCCTCGCGCGCGCCAACTGCAAAATGCCGCCATTCACCGCCTGATTCATGCCGAAATCATCAGCGCATATCACAAGGCGCCGTGGTGCTGGCGGTGGTTTTGCCTCCATATGGGAAAAACTCAATATGAAAAACTAAATATACCGATAGGTCTATTATTCAGCGTGCGGCGGGAACAGCTTATTTTTCCAGCCAGTTCTCCACGCTGAGGCCACGAATGCGGCTGAATTCGCGCGTGTTGCCCGTCACTAGCGTGAGGCCGAGTGCACAAGCCTGCGCGGCGATCAGAAGATCGTTCATGCCGATAGGTTGGCCAGTGGCTTCCAGCGCAGCACGGATACCGCCATATTCAAGGTCAACCGGAATATCCAGTGGTAGCACCGGCATCGTTTCAAGAATCGCCTCCACTTTGGCAAGCAGCGTGGGCGAGCCCTTTTTTGCGCAGCCATAACGCAACTCGGCGGCAACAATGATGCTGGTGAAAATTCCTTTCGGTCCAACCTGTACGATGCGACGCGCGGCAGCTCCGTCCGGGCTGCGGATCACGTCGCTGATGATGTTCGTGTCCAGCAGATAGCCGTTCACAGATAGCCGTTCAAAAGAGAGCCGTTCAAATAATGTTCTCCGGCTTGGCGGGCATGTCCTCGATGGCGGGGAACTGATCGTCTGGCCCAAGCGGCGCTTCTTGCCGCCACTTGGCCAGCAGTTCGACGATGTTCGTGGGCCGGGTCACTGGCTCGATAATGAGTTTGCTACCTTCGCGGTGGATCAGCACACGATCCCCTGGCAACTCGAACTCCACAGGAATTCGCACCGCTTGGCTGCGGTTGTTGCGAAACAGCTTGGCCTCCTTGGGCTTGGATGGTGTCGATAGAGTAGGCATGGCATCGCCCTCCAATGTATATGCCTAATTGTATATGTCAGGCGTGCGCCGTAGCAATTGCGTGAAGCCAGAGCCCGCCGCGGCATGTTGCCTTCAATCACGTCTACAAGTGAGACCGGTGGAAAAAGCCAATTCCCTTATGCTGAGTGATGCAGCTGAATCTCAATCGGCGCTTGTGTCCATATTTTCCATTCGCCGTTCACCTGTTTGAAGATGACCAAAGATTCCGACGTATTATCCCTGAATTCCGGCCCTTGGATTTTTTCCGTGCGCAATCTGAGCCGGGCGAAAGCGTAGTGTTCATCTGCCGCCACGAATTTTTTGTCGAGCAAGGTCAACTTCAACTCATACGCAGCAAAAAGTTTCATCAACATTTGTTGCGTGGGCATGTAGGCGAACGAGCTTTGGTGCATGAGGCTCAACACGCCAGGCAGATCCTGTTCGCGCTGGAATTGCACTAATTCATCCAAGGTGTTGAGCACTTGCGTTTGCAGAGCGTGGTTATCCATAGCGATTTCCTTGGTTTAGTGTGAAGAGGGTGGTGCGGCTGGGCGGCGCTGAAATAGCGTTTCTTTATCCACTTTCACCAAGCCCGTGGGCGTGAGTTGATAAATGGTGTCGGCGAGCATGAAGGATTGCGGGCGGTGGGCAACCATGATGCGCGCCATTTTCATATGTTTGATGGCGTGATTGACTTGCGCCTCCGTTTCCAGATCGAGGTGGCTGGTGGCTTCATCCAGCACGATCATCTGGCTGTTTTTGTAGAAAGCGCGTGCCAGCAGCACACGCTGAATCTGCCCGCCCGATAGCGCGGCGCCCATGTTGCCCACCAGGGTTTCGTAGCGCATCGGCATCCGCTCGATGTCGTCGGCAATGGCGGCTTGGGTGGCGGCGCGTTCCACGCGCGCGCGATCAGGCTGCGGATCGAAGAAGCTGATGTTCTCGAAGATCGAGCCCGAAAGCAGGCTATCGTCTTGCAGCACAGCACTGAGGGCGGCACGGTAATTGTCGAGGCCGATGTCGGTAATGGCGTGGCCGCGTAAATGGATGCTGCCGGCATGGGCGTTATACAGGCTCAAAATCAACTTCAGCAGCGTGGATTTGCCGCAGCCGGTGGGGCCGATGATGGCGATGGATTCACCTTCGGCCACACTCAAGTTGAGGTTTTGGAACAAAAATGGGCTTTCGTCAGAGTATTTGAACGCCACATTTTTGAGTTCAAAAAAGTCGGCGCCTGGCGCTGCCTCAAGTGACAGTGGGCGCAAGGCGGCGCTCGGTTCGGGCTTGTTCAGCACAATATCGGCTAGGCGGTTCAATTGGATGTCCAGCAGCTTGAAGTCAAAGTATTTGTCGATCAAGCCAAAAAAGCGCGTGTACAATTGCTGCTTATAGCTCAAATAAGCCATCATCATACCGATGGACATGGCGCCGCCGATCACTTCGCGCGCGGCGAACCACACGATCAAAATATTTTCGATGCCGAAAATTACGCTGCGCGAAACACGGATATAAATGTTCAGCTTTTGCACGTTGATGCCTTTGTTGGTCACCTCCGCGAACACGTTCTGCCACACAGCGTTGCGATCCACCTCTTTGCCAAACAGTTTGATACCTTGAATAGCGCGGACGTTTTCCATGAACGTGGTGTTTTCGGTAGCAGACACCGCCACCAGTTCTTCACTCTCGCGGCGCAGCGCGCCATAGAGCGAAAATTTAGCGACACTGTTCACGACGAGTACCGCGATCACAACCATGCTCAATTTCACGCTGTAATAAAAAATGAGCACAAATGTGCCGATCACCATCAAGCCATCGACAAAGGTTTCGATGATGCCCGAGGTGATGAAATCCTTGATTTTGAAAATGGAACCAAAGCGCGACACGATGTCGCCCATGTGCCGTTTGCCAAAATAATCGAGTGGCAATCTGAGCAAATGCCGGTTGACATTGGCCGCCAGTTGAAAGCTCAAGCTGTTGCTCAGGTACAGCACCACGTAGGAGCGGATCACGTCGGTAGCAATGTTGATGA
>JAIRJU010000220.1 GCA_031260485.1 Pseudomonadales bacterium
TCGAGCGCCAGGGATGGCGCGAGCCGAGCCCTACATGGATGTACTTGCGGGCGTCCCCCGGATGCGTACTCGGGCTACCGGCTGCAACAGACTGGATGCGGAAACTAGCGGACTGCAACAGGAAATTTTAGTTGATTATTTGAACAAAAAGTTAAAAAAAGAAACACAAAAAAGCCGACTTACGCCGGCTTTGATGTCATACCTTGAACGTGCGCTTACGGTGCGATGTTGCTGCTACGATCCACCTTGGAACCTTCCTGACCCACCATCAACTCATGGGCATAGTTGGCTTCTTGGCAGACGTATTCAAACAATTCCACACCAGGGCTCCACCGCAGGTTGAAACCACCTTCCCACTTGGCATCGTAGGCTTTTGGATCATCCACCGTGATACGGTAGTCGATGGTGCGGTCATTCATGCGCGTGAAGTGTTCAATCGTGTGTAGCTGCTCCGTATGGGGCAGGCCACGACGATCGAGCCAAAAGTCTTCGTTATAGCCGACGGTATCCACTACCAGCGTGTTACCTTCCCACCAGCCGATGGAGTGCCCATAGTTATTGGGCTCCAGGTTGGCGGGATGGGAACGGCCATCCATGTAGATGGTGCGGTAGGTGTGAGGGCCGCCGATATCGAAGATATAAATGCGTCCGAGACTTTTCATTTCCACGAACTCGACTCCGTAAGGGGTCAAGAACTCACGTGCGGCGCCGGAAGGCTTGCAACGGGAGTGTGGTTCCAACTCAGTGACCTGACGCGCGTCGTACAACGCGCGTGCCCAGGGCTTGAAGGGCACGACGTTGACGGGCGCGATGGGATCGAGGATACCGAACACCGGTGTCCATACCCCCTTATCCGCCGGGGTCGCTCCCTGCAGAACTACGCGTCCGTCGGCATTCACCGGCGCAGGGCCGGGAGGTGGCTGGTTGGCGTTCGGACGCTGGGCCAACGCTGTGCCTGCATAAAGCAGGGCAGCGCCGGCAAGGGCATGGACCAGTGTCAGCTTGCGCATGTTAGATCTCAATCCTGTTCTTGTGCACGGGTGTTACTGGAAACGGCATCCAGCGTCTGGCCTGGACGACCGCCAGTGGAGGTAACGGTAACGGTGCGAGCGTTCACACGGTTGCTGCCGTTACGGGCCAGGAAGCCGTCCACGGAGATCTGGGTGCCGATCTCGAGCGTGTCACGGCGCCAGCCAGCGCGTTGCAGGCCGTGGGGTGGGCCCAGTTCGGCGCCCCAGTTACGGACTTCGCCAGTGGCTTCGTCTTTGACATTCAGGTAGATCCAAACGTGGGGGTTGGTCCACTCGACCTTGGTGACGATACCCGTGAGCTGCTGCGGCTTGTCGCCATCAAACTCAGCGGTGAACGAGTGGTGTGCTACAGCGCCGCCGGCCAGCAGAGCGCTGGACAGGGCAAGACCGGAAAGAAGTGGGAATTTCATGTGAGTTCTCCTCTGAGTCTCCTCAGTTTCAGTTACTGGCGGTTACTTTGACAAAAATACGGGGGAAGATCCTCTCCACCGACCCACTGCATGGTCCAGCTTGCTGACCAGGGCTTGGTGTATGCACCAGGATCATTGATTGTTACTTTGTACTGCAAGGTATCGGCATCCGGCCGAGTAAAGCGTTCCTCCATGGTTAACAGGTCAGTGTGGGGCAAACCCCCGTTGCTGAACCAGAAATCTTCGTTGAATCCAGACGTTGTAACGACGAGCGTATCGCCTTCCCAACGGCCAAGAGCGCGGCCGTAGTACAGCGGGTTGTCATCATCGCCACTCACCAAACCTGTCGTGGTACGGCCGTCGAGATAGATGATGCGGTAGTTGCGGTTGCCCGACCCCATGAGCACGAATATGCGCCCATTTTCCCGGTCTTCAAGCAGTTGCAGGCCAAGGTCGCTTTGGTATTGACGCGGCCCGCCCGGGGGCTTGCAGTTCAGGTACATCGGGTCGTCTTGCAGGTTACGCTCCTGGCGGTGCTTGTACAGCGCCAGCGCCCAGGGCTGCATGGGAGCTACCTTGTTGGCATCGTTGATGTTGAGCAGTTTGGCGTCGCTGTCGAATTTGAGGTTGGCGCCATCTTCCTGCAATACCTTGGCACTGGGGAAGGCCCAGAAACCGTCGGTGCCGCCAGTGGTGGTGCCGAGCGCGACATGGCCATCAGGCCAACGCGGCGTTGGGCGTGGCGCCAGCGGGTGCGTCGGTGCCGCGTTGGTCACGTTGTAAACCTGGCGGTTGTTGGCGCTGGACACGACATTCTCGCCCCAGATCTGACGCGAGCCATCGCGGGCGGTGATGCCGCTGACCTGGATGGTGTCACCGGGCTGTAGCGTCGTGCCGCTCCAACCGCTGTTTTTCAGGATGACGGGGCTTTCGAGTTCCACGGCCCAGTTCAGGGTGGTGCTGCCGTTGGTCACGTTCATGAAAACGTGAGCGTGCGGGTTACGCCAATCGACCTCGGTAACGATGCCGGTCAGCGTTTGTTTCTTCGCAGGATCAAACTTGGCTTGAATGGGATGATGGGCCTGTGCAGCGCTAATGCCGAACAACAACGCACCGATGCCAAGGGCCAATCGGGATGAGGAGAAGCAGCCGGCGATCTTCATGGCTTACTGCCTGACAACTTCAAAATCGCCACCGGCGCTGCCTTTTTTCCAGGTGCCGACGATGGAGCGATTGGGGAGTTCGAGGCGGGCGAATTTACCGTCGATGAGGTAGTCGCCAGCTTTGAGGTGGATGGACCAATCGGTAGGATTGAGTTCGGCATCCGTGATCTTGAGATTGTCGGTGCCTGGGTTGACGATGCCAGTGATGCTCTTGCCATCCCAGCTCATCACCATGAGCACGCTTTCGCCAGCACTATTGCCTTTCCACTCGCCGATCCAGGAGCCCTTGGCGGGATGACCTTCCTGAGCGGAAGCAAAAGTAGCAAGCCCAGCCGCAAGGCCGAGAGCAAGCATGCCACGAATAGGTAAACGCATTGAAATTCCCCTCGTATATTCAGTGTTGTTTAACGTTAACGGCAGCAGCGTAACACCAAACTGCGCTGGGCGAAAAGCCCAACTTTGTACGAATTCGAGCACGAAAAGAAACGAACTGTTCGGTTCTCAATGATCTTTCTTTCCATGCTCTCCACGCCGCTGATCCGCATCATCCCCTGTAAATGAGGAAATTTCATGCAAGTCGCTTAAAAAATCAGCAAGGACTTTTCGCCACCAGGGTCCTGCGTTGGACAAGCGCGGGGCGGCTGATTATCCTCGCGGCTTTCAAGCAGCCGATGGTGATTGGCTACATCAATGATTGAATCCATGAGGATTCGTTTTCGAGGAAATTTTATGCGGAATAACAGCCACAAGCGCGATGGCTGCGAGGCGGGCCTGGCCAAGTCTCGTTGCAGTTTTGGCGCCTTGCCGTCTTGGCCCGGAAGAGCGTTGACGGGAGTTTTACTGAGCCTGTGCTGCGCACTGGCCCATGCCCAGGACCTGCCGCGAACCGCCGCGGGCAAGCCAGATCTGCAAGGTATCTGGAAAGCGCAGGCGAGCGCGGTAGAGGGCCTCGAAACGGCCGCCGCCAAAGGCAACATGCAGTCGGTGCTGGCATTGGTGACGGGCGGCAACATTCCCTATAAAGAGGCCGCCGCGCAGCAGCGGCAGGCCAATTTCAATGATCGCCTCGCCGCGGACCCTTTGAACCACTGCTTCCTACCCAGCGTGCCGCGCATCATGTCCTTGGATTATCCCTACCAGATCTTCCAGGACGGCGACGAACTGGCGATGACCTTCCAATGGACGCAGGTGTATCGCCACATTCCCATCAACGACAAGCCATCGCTCTATGAAGGCGTCGAAGCGTGGATGGGCCGCTCGCGGGGGCATTGGGAAGGTGACACCCTGGTGGTGGAAGTGCGCGATTTCAACGATCGCTCCTGGCTCGATGCCTCAGGCAATTTCCACAGCGCGGCGCTGAATGTAACCGAGCGTTACAAAATGGTGGATGCCAATACTATCCATTACGAAGCGACGCTCACCGATCCAGAGGTGTTCACGCAGCCGTGGACGCTGTCTTACGATTTGCAGCGTCAGAGCGGCCAGGTTCGACTCATGGAGTTCCAGTGCCAGGCCGAGAAGGAAGAGTTGAGCGGCGATTTCGAGCGCGATGAACGCACGTGGTATCCAGCGCCGATCCCGCCGGAAAATGCGCCTTTCGACGCCAGCGCCAGCGGCAATCTGCCGCCGCCGCAAGTGACCGGTGCGATTCGCCGCCGCCCTGACGGCACGCCGGATATTAGCGGCTATTTCATGGCGGATGCCGGTGGCGCTAACTACGGGCTTGAAACCAGTCAAGGCGGTTTTCTGACGCCAGCCGCGCGCGGCGTGGTGGTGGATCCCGATCATGGCGGCTTGCCTTATCAGGTGTGGGCGCGCGCCGAGAAGGATGAACGTGTCCTGCCGCAGCGTGGCTATGATGATCCCACCGCGCATTGTTTCGTGGCCGGTCTGCCGCGTTCGCATTATGTGCCATCGCCGTTCTACATCATTCAGACCAGCGACTACGTGGTGATGCTGCACGAGCGCATGGCGTGGCGGCAGATTTCATTGAAACGTACTACGCCTCTCCCTGACGAGGTGCGGCTCTGGCAGGGCGATTCCCTCGGCCATTGGGAAGGCGATACGCTGGTGGTCGATTCCAGCAACTTCAACGGCAAGACCTGGCTCAATGAAGCGGGTGATGTGATCAGCCACATGGAAAAATTACGTGAGACGTATACGCCAGTGAGTGAGAATCGCGTGATCTACCGTGCTACTGTCAGCGATCCGATCGTCTATACCCGCCCCTGGACCATCGAGATACCGCTCGATCGCTCCGAGGACGAAATTCTTGAAGTCGCCTGTCTGGAAGACAACGGCGATCTACAGCACCTGAAGGACGTGCGTGATGAATATCGCGCCGCCCAGAAATCCAATTGAGTCAGCAGAGGAACTCACCATGAAGCACATCTTTACCGTAACCGCCTTGACCCTGGCCACTGCGCTCGGCAGCGCCGCAGCGCTGGCGCATCATTCGTTTTCCGCCGAATACGATGGCAATAAACCGATCACGGTCACAGGCAAGCTGACCGAGATGAAGTGGTCGAATCCCCATGGCTGGATTTATATGGATGTTACCGATGCCAACGGCGTGGTGACCAATTGGGCGCTGGAAACCAGCGCGGCCAATGGCTTGATCCGCCGCGGCTGGCGCAAGGAAGACCTACAGGCGGGCACCGTACTGAAGGTGGAAGGCTGGCAGGCGCGCAATGGCAGTTTTACCGCCAACATCCGCTCGGTGACTTTCGAGGATGGCCGCCGTCTCTTCGCGGGTACGTCCAATCAGAATGCGCAGGAAGAAAAATAGACTGCCACTCATCTTTATGACGTACAAAAAGCAGCGCACAAAAAGTGGCGCATAAATAAAAAGTGGCGCATAAAAAAACGCCGGCATTTGCCGGCGTTTTTTTTGGAACACTCTGTTTGCTTCAGCGTTGCGCTGTTGTGCTATCAGGCGGTGGTGGGGCGCAGACGAATCAACACCCAGCAGATCAGGCCGAAGACAGCGACAAAGCCAGCCAAGATGGCAATGAGAGAGAGCAGGTCTTCACCCTCGAGGTAGGGAATCAGACGGCCCATGATGATCACGCCCGCCCACAGCAGCAACGAGGCGGCGGCGACGATCTTGGCGCCCATCGGTGTATCGACGCCATCGGGCAGCGCATTCAGTTTGGCGTGTTCACCAAACCAGAACCACAGCGCGTTGGCGCCAGCGATGGCCATGAAGACCACTTTCAACTGAAACGCGAGGTTGTAGGTGTAGCGGTAGGGATCGCCGCAGAAGAAAAAGATGCCCGTGATCAGGTTGATGCTGAACGCGATGATGATCAAGGGAATCAGCTTCAATGCTGGCTTCATTGGAATGTACTTGGGCGGGCCGATGCCGATCACGCGCAAATCCAGTACCAGCAAGCCTCCCACCAAGGCGCTCAGGCCGATGAAGTGCAGGTTTTCAAGGAACGGCCATGCCCAAAATGTGTCGCGGGCAAAATGCGCCATCCAGTTTTCAGAGATTGAATCCAGAAAGTTGTTCATTGACTACGATCCCCTTAGATCTGAAAGAAATACGCCATCAGGCGGCCAGTAACGATGGCGCCGACCCACGACAGCAGGGACAGCAGCGCAAACAATTTGGTCTTGCCTGCTTCTTCGCCGTTGGTTTTGGCGGAATCGATCATCAATTTCAACAGCACGCCGCCGACCACGATCAGCGCCAGCTTGAAAATGAACACCGCTTGGTAGCTGTATTGAGTGGCGTGAGAGGTGTACAGCGCAATGCCCGAGATCAAATTGATGAAGAAGCCGGACCAGGCTACAGAGTAAAGATTCGAGAACGACGCGACCGGTATTTTCGGGAGCACGTTCAGCTCACACAAGGTCGCTACCATCACGACCCCTACCGCCGTTCCCATGCCTACCGCGTGCGCGGAGAGTGCGATGGCGAACCCCCAGTTGCTCTCACGGATATAAACTCCTAAACCAGAGTCTTCAATCCACTGAAAAAATTCCATCATGTGGTTGTACCTAAGCTGATGGTGTGGGCTGCCCCAGCACCGTTGGATTACGAATTGACATGCAGGGGAAAGGCGCTGGCAGCGAACGACGCTCTGGCTCCTTGGTACTGACTCCTGTGACCCCTTGCTCTCTGAACTTTCTGAACTTCCTGATTGCTCATGTGGTCGAAAGCAGTGGATTGTTAGACAGCCAAGCCTCTCTCAAGCGGGTGGGAAAGTTAAGCTAGAACGCCTTGCAACACAAGGCGTGCAAGGGCCTGAGACAGGAAATTTATTGACCCCGCTCAAGGCGATTTCCAAATTTTTGCAGTTTTTGTATGCGCAGTGATGTGGCGCCGGTCTCTGCGAAACGTGGCGCGCGCGAAGCGATCGGTTCGGTTCGTTTCACGCGAAACCGCGCGAATATGCGAGGAATAACGTTTGGAATGGAACCGCGCCGGGTGTTGCAATGTCTATGTGAAACGACGTTCCACAACTGACACCCAGACAGGTAGTCCAGATGCTGCAAAAGAACCCACGTGAAGATGGCGAGTACCTCAATGCGCTGGCGCGCGGCCTCGCTGTGCTGCGTGCTTTCGGGCGCGGCAAGCCCGGCATGACGCTCAGTGAGATCGCCGCCTGTACGGAGTTGAACCCGGCGGTGGTGCGGCGCTGTCTCAACACGCTGGTGCATCTTGGCTACGTGGGCAAGAAGGACAAACTGTTTCTGTTGCGGCCCGAAGTGTTCAGCCTGGGCTCGGCCTACATCGAATCAATGAATCTCGAGGAAGTCGTGGTGCAGCATTTGCAACCTATACGCGATCTCACCGGCAACAGTACCGCGATGGCGGTGCTCTCGGGGCAGGAGGCTCTGTTCATGGTGTACAACTCCACCAAGTTGCTCGCACGCATCGTGGCGGGCGTGGGCACGCGCTTCCCTGCCTATGCCACCGCCGCGGGCCGCGCGCTCTTGGCCTGGCTCGACAAGCCGCGTCTGAATGCGTACTTTGCCAGCCTGCATCCCATCGCGCTCACCGACCGTACCATCACCTCCAAGGCCAAGCTCAAGCAGATTCTGGCCGAGGTGAAAAAACAAGGCTATGCCGCGATCGAGAGCGAGCTTGATTACGGCGTGGCATCAGTGGCGGTGCCGGTATTCTCGGAAGATGGCCGCGTGGTGGCGGCGCTGTCCTGTTCCACCTCGCCAGCGCGGCAGACCTTGGCGAACATGGTGGAGGAAGCGCTGCCGCTCTTGCGGCAGGCCGCGCACGACATCGAGATTGAATTGCGCCGCTCGCCGATGCTCGTGTATTCCATCATCAACTGACACTGTTTTGTGTCAGCGAAGCCTTGTCCTTGAAAGCCTTAATGTCTTTGAGAACCTTATGTCCTTGATCTTTCCCGCCTCCTTACAACCCACGCTGCCCATCGCCGGCGATGAGCGCCGTTTTCCTGTGCATCGCCTCTACTGCGTTGGCAAGAACTACGCGGCCCATGCGCGTGAGATGGGCGCCGACCCTGAACGGGAAGCGCCTTGTTTCTTCCTCAAGACGCCAGACGCGATCGTGCTCGATGGCCGCGTGCCCTATCCTTCAGGCACCAGCAATCTGCACTACGAAGGCGAGCTGGTGATTGCGATCGGCAAGGGCGGCAGCGATATTGCCCCTGAGCAGGCGCTGGAACATGTCTTTGGCTATGCGCTCGGTCTCGACATGACGCGCCGCGATCTGCAACTGGAATCCTCCCGCCGCGGCCAGCCCTGGGATACGGGCAAGTCGTTCGAGCATTGCGCGCCGCTGTCGGCGGTGGTGCCGCTGAAGCAATCGGGGCATTTTGCGAGCGGCAGTTTGCGGCTGTGGCTCAATGGCGAGCTGCGCCAGGATGCCGATTTCCGTGACCTGATCTGGGCCAATCACGACATCATTAGCGCGCTATCGCGCCTGTATACGCTGTGCCCTGGCGACTTGATTTTCACCGGCACGCCCGCTGGCGTCGGCCCGGTGGTGCGCGGCGATCGCATTCGTCTGGTCATCGAACGCCTGGGCGAATTACACGCGGAAATCGTGTGATTCTTGATGCCAGGAGGGCTCAGCTAACACCAAGAGGGCTCAGCGCGCCGCGCTGCTACGAATTTCCGCCAGCATTTGTGGTGTATTCCACTCGAACGCGCCGCCCCAGGTTTTTACCAGCGCGCCCTGTTCGTCGTAGAGCAGCGAGCTAGGCACCGCGTCGATGCCATGGCTGCCGAAATAGCCGTTCAGCTTGATGAAGTTACCCGCAAAGCCACGCTCGGCGAGGAAGGCGGAAATGGTGTCTGGCGCTTCGTCGGAGGCCAGCAGAAACACGTACTTTTCTGGCCCCAGCGCAGCGGCGGCGCTGGCGATGGCGGGAATCTCACGAATGCAGGGTGCGCACCAGGTGGCCCAGTAGTTGAGGAAGACCTTTTTGCCCGCGAAAACGCTGAGATCGAAACCGTGCCCGTGCAAGTCTTGAAACATCGTGGTGGCGGGGTCGGCTTTTGCGGCCACGATCATGTCGCTTACGCTGGCGCCAGCAGCCGGAGCGCCGCCACCGGAACAAGCGTTCAAGACCAGGAGCGAAGACAGCAGCAACGAATGTAAAGCAGGTTTGAATGGCATGGCGGTGGCATCAAGGTAGGAAGGCGAGGCCGTGATGGTAGAAAGGTTGTTCGCGCCAAGTCAAACGCGGAAGATCAAACCATGCAGTCTCAAACTATACAGTCTCAAATTACGCAGTCTCAAACTACGCAGTCTCAAATTACGCGCTTCACGCATTTCAGGTCGCCGAGGTCATTGCCCTTGTCAAGCCGACTGCCTATGATGGCCCTCGCTGAGTTCCTTCCCACAACCAAATCCATTACAGGATGACTATCATGAAAAAATTGGTGTTTACCGCACTGATCGCTGGATCGCTCGCCACCTCGGCCTATGCCGCGCTCGACGCCGGTACCGAGGCGCCAGACTTCACCGCGCCAGCCTCGCTGGCGGGCAAGGAGTTCACCTACTCCTTGAAAGACGCGCTGGCCACAGGCCCTACCGTGGTCTACTTCTATCCTTCCGCGTTCACCCAAGGGTGCAATATCCAGGCGCATACCTTCGCCATCAACATGGATAAGTTCAAAGCTGCGGGCGCCAATGTGGTGGGCGTATCACTCGACAGCATCGAGCGGCTCAATGATTTCTCCGCCGATCCTGCCTATTGCGCTGGCGCCTTGCCGGTGGTGAGCGATGCCAGCGGCAGCATCTCCGCTTCCTACAACCTGCAAGTGCGCGAGGCGCGCGAGGGTGCTGCCGACATGCGCGGCGTTGCCATCGGCCACGATTTTGTCGAGCGCACCACGTTCGTCGTCACGTCTGACGGCAAGGTTGCTGCCACCGTGGGCGGCGTCTCTCCCGAAGAGAACGTGGAAAAGTCGCTGGCAGTCATCCAGGGCCTCGCCAAGAACTGAGCCTTGCGGTCACAAGCGCAGCGTCACATGAAGTCAAGCGCAGCGTCACATGCAGCAAAGCGTAGCGCCACATGAAATAGTGCGGCGCCCTATGAACCCGGTCAGCCACGCTGGCCGGGTTTTTCATTGCAGTCTCTCCTACAGATCACGTGTGGGACTGCGTTGGTTTAGGCCACGAGTCCATGCTTGCCTTTACGTCTTCCTTACAGGCCCTGTTTGACCGCCGTTTTCTGAGCGTATTTCTGCTGGGTTTTGCCAGCGGCTTCCCGTGGGTATTGCACGGCTCGGTGCTGACGCTGTGGATGCAGAGCGAAGGCTTGTCGCGTTCCGCCATCGGTTATATCGGCATTGTCACCGCCATTTATGCGCTCAAGTGGACGTGGTCGCCGCTGGTCGATAAAGCGCGTCTGCCGTTCTTGAGCGCGCGTTTTGGCCAGTACCGTGGTTGGCTCTTGGGGATGCAGGTGTTGCTGATTGTTTTCACCTGGCTCATGAGCGAAGCCAGTCCGCGCGGCAGCCTGGTGGTGCTGGGCAGTTGCGCACTTGGCATCGCACTGGCATCGGCCACGCAGGACATCGCGGTGGACGCCTATCGCATCAAGCTGTTCACGGTGGAAGAAGCCGCTACCAAGCTGGCGTATTCCTCGGCGCTGAGCACGGCGGGCTGGTGGTCTGGCTATGGCTTCATCGGCGGCGCGCTGGCGCTTTATCTGGGCGGGGAAAACGTGGGGCTGAGTTGGCCCGAGGTATATAGGGTCTGCGCTGCGCTGTGGCTGGTGGTCATGGCGCTGTTGTGTTTGGCGCCGCGTGAGCGTGAAGAGAGCGTGGCCACCGCCAGCGCCACGCGCTTCTCTGTTTCCGCTTGGTTCCACACCTATATCAGCGCGCCTTTCATCGAATTTTTTGCGCGCTGCGGCGCCAAGCTGGCGCTCGGCATCCTGCTGTTTCTCTTCAGCTTTCGCATCGGCGAAGCCTTGCTCGGCGACATGTCGCTGGTGTTCTACCGCGAGTTGGGCTTTTCCACCGATCAGATCGCGCTCTATCAGAAATTCCTCGGCGGCCTCGCCACCGTGGTGTTCTCGCTGGTGGGGGCGGTGATCAACACTCATTACGGCGTACTGCGCGGCATGTTGGTGGGCGGCATCGCCATGGCCGCCTCGAACCTGATGTATTCGGTGATGGCGCTGGTGGGCCCCGCCCCGTGGCTGTTCATGCTGACCTTGCTCATCGACAACTTCTGCGCCGCCTTCGCCACGGTGGCGGTGATCACCTTCATTTCCTATTTCACCTCGCGTACCTACACCGGCAGCCAATTTGCCTTGATGACGTCCATTGCCAACTTTGGCCGTACCACGCTCGCCGCCAGCAGCGGCGCCATCGTGGACGCCATGGGCGGCAACTGGCCACTGTTTTTCGTGCTGACGGCGGTGATCGTCATTCCGGCGCTGTTGCTGCTGGTGTGGGTAGGGCGGTTGTTGCAGGCCCATGAGTCGCTGCATGGCAGCCCCCCGCAGGCGCGGTAAAAACGCGCTTGGCCAGGATCTTGTCAGATTTGCGCTGGCGCCTCGCAACAATTCCTTGCTTTAATGCGCCTCCGCTACAACAACGAACGTGTAGGCACTGTTGTCATGCTGTAGGCCTGTTGCCAAGCTGTGGGCACTGTTGTCAAGCCAGGAGTTCGCCATGAGCGCCATTTTCAAGAAGCGTAAAGTTCCCAAGCACCTCATCATCCGCGACGAGTACGAGATCCGCCCTCGTACCCGCTCCACTTTGTTCAAAAAATTGCTGTGGCTGGGCGTACTGGCGCTGCTTATTTGGATCGGCTGGTCGATCGTGCATACCGTCAACATGAGTTGAGCCGGGCGATAAAAGGATAAACATTGCAAAGGCCACCTTCGGGTGGTCTTTGGCGTTTGAGGGCTAGGGTTTTATACCAGGCGTCAGTGATTTTCAGCCAGCGGCGGTGTGGTGTCTGCCGCTGAGGCCGGCTCTTCCGGCTGCGGCTGAAACTGCCGCAGGGCGTGCGTGATGATGCCCTTGGAGAGTTCTTCGCTGTCGTAGAACACTTCGCCGATGGCTTCTGAACGCCACAATTGCGCTTCTTCGAGGCTGTGGGTGCGCAGCACGATGCGGATGGCGGCGTTCAGCGCTGTGGCGGTGTCCACGATGCTGTGGACATCCGTCGCATCGGGCGCGGCGATCACCAGCATGGCGGCGCGCGCGATGTGCGCCTGGATCAACACTTGCGGATCGGCGGCGTCGCCCGCCACTACCGCCAGATGCGTTTGCCGCAGTTTTTCGACCAGATCGCGGCGCTGCTCCACCACCACGCAAGGAATGCCGTGCAGTTCCAAGGCATTGCACACCCGCGTGCCGACGCGGCCATACCCCACTACCACCACGTGCCCTTGCAGGTATTTTTGCGCGGTTTCCATCGGCAGCGTCGCCAGCGGCGAGGTGTCGATGGCGAGGCGCCGCGCCCAGCCGAAGTGGGCAAGCGCCCATTTGTCGAGGGGATTGATCAGCGCGAACAGAAAGGGATTGAGCGCGATCGACAACAAGGCGCCAGCCAGAATCAGGCTCTGCCCCGCAGCGGGCAGGATGCCCAGCGTTACGCCCAAACCCGCAAGGATGAAGGAGAACTCGCCGACTTGCGCCAGCCCCGCGGCGATCGTCAGCGCGGTTTTCAGGGGATAGCGGAACAACAGCGTCAGCGCCGCCGCGGATAGCGTCTTGCCGATGAAAATGATGCCCAGCACCGCCAGCACTTCCCAGGTGTGGTCAACCAGCACGCGCGGATCGAACAAGGTGCCCACGCCGACGAAGAACAGCACCGAAAAGGCGTCGCGCAGCGGCAGTGATTCTTCGGCGGCGCGGTGGCTGAATTCCGATTCACGCATCACCATGCCAGAGATGAAAGCGCCGAGCGCGAAAGACAGGCCGAATACTTTGGAGGCGATATAGGCGATGCTGATGGCAATGGCCACCACCGTCAGCGTGAAAAGTTCGCGTGAACCGGTCTGCGCCACCAGCCACAGCAAACGCGGCATGAGCTTGCGGCCAGCCACCAGCATCAGTGCGATGAAGAGACTGACCAGGAGCACCGTCGTGGCCAGCGTTTGCCACAGCGGTTTATCGGGCGCCGTGATGGCACCCGCGCCAGGATTGGTGATGGCGGCGAAGGCAGGCAACAGCACCAATACCAGCACCATGACCAGGTCTTCCACGACCAGCCAGCCCAGCGCGATGCGGCCATTGATCGAGTCGAGCGCGCCGTGCAGTTCCAGCCCTTTCAAGAGCACCACGGTGCTGGCCACCGACAGCGACAAGCCGAACACGAGACCCGCGGCGAGATCCCAGCCCCACCAGAGCGCCAAGCCCACACTCAGCAAGGTGGCGATGCTGATCTGCACCAGGGCGCCAGGCAGGGCGATGCGCCGCACCGATAATAGATCGCTCAGTGAAAAATGCAGCCCCACGCCAAACATCAGCAGCATCACGCCGATTTCCGAGAGCTGCGAGGCGATATGAGCATCGGTGACGAAGCCCGGCGTGACCGGCCCCACCAGAATGCCGGCCACCAGATAGCCGATCAAGGCTGGCAGCCGCAGGCTGGAGGCGAGAAAACCCAACAGCAGTGCCGCGCCGAAGCCGTAGGCGAGCGCCGAAATCAGTGAGACATCGTGAGGCATGGGCAGGAATCCATCCGCGGCGGCAGGTTGCTGTTGCTACCTGTCATCGGTTCAGCGCGCGCCCGCTTCGCGCAGGATGTCGGCGTAATCCCCGCCATGGCGATGCGTGGCCATGAGTTGCAGCACGGTACGGCCATCAGGACCGCCTTGATCGAGATTGCGTCCCGCTTCGGTGAAGAACTGCACGAAACGCGCGAAGGCTTCGGGGATCATGCCGCGATACGCCTTGAGCAATACGTGGTAGTCCGGGTGTTCGCCCGCCACCGTTTCCAGCGCCAGGAAACTGCGCACGCGCTCATCGCTCCACCATTCGTCGGTGACAGCGAGCTGGGTGCGGGCGGCGCCGCTTTTCTTTTCGGTTTTCATGGGGAATCCTGGTGGGTAGGCTTTGATGTGGGTTGTGTTGGCTTAAGAGGCTCGGGGTCGGTTTGCGTCTTCTTTCTTTTTGATATTTTTTTCAATATTGAATCCATCAAAAAATAAGGTAACGCGGCGGTCAGCATAAAGACCAAAACCGCTGAATAAGGTTCCTTGATATAAGTCCAATAGATGAATGCAACGAAAAGCGCAAAAAGGCACACGATGTAAAGTAAAAATTCACCAAAAATTCCGCAAATTATTGCAAAAATCATACTTGACAATTTTTTTGGAAAGGTGTTCATCGGTGTGGCCCTTGTGGCTCGTTCCCTACTGGGCGCAGGCAAAGCCCCATGACGAGCGCAAATTCAATTCCCCGCCAGTTTGGCCTTCAGCAGATCATTCACTTGCGCCGGATTGGCCTTGCCTTTTGATTCCTTCATCACTTGACCGATGAAAAAGGTGAACACTTTTTCCTGCCCCGCGCGGTACTGCGCGACTTGCGTGGGGTTGTTGGCGAGCACGGTGTCGATGAGCTGTTCGATGGCATGGGTGTCGGTAACTTGCGTAAGGCCCTTGGCGGCGATGATCGCATCGGCGTTGCCTTCGCCCGCCACCATGGCCTCGAACACGGTTTTGGCGATCTTCGAGGAGAGCGTGTTGTCTTTGATGCGCAGGATCAGGCCGGCGAGCGCGGCGGCGCTGACTGGGCTTTGCGCGATCGTCAGCGCGTTTTTGTTGAGCACCGCCTGTAAATCCACCATCACCCAGTTGGCCGCCAGCTTGGCGTCGCGCGCGGTTTGCGCCACTTCCTCGAAATAGGCGGCGGTGGCACGCTCGCTGGCCAGCACGTTGGCGTCGTAGACGCTGAGGCCGTACTGGCTTTGCAAGCGCGCGGCTTTGACATCAGGCAGTTCCGGCAGCGTGGCGCGCACGGCGGCGATGTAGGCGTCGTCGATCACCACCGGCAGTAGGTCTGGTTCGGGAAAATAGCGGTAATCGTTTGCCACTTCCTTGGAACGCATGGAACGGGTCTGGTTTTTGTCCGCGTCGTAGAGACGGGTTTCTTGCACGACTTTGCCACCCTCCTCAATGAGATCGATCTGGCGCTGCGCGTCCACCAGGATGGCTTTTTCCACGAAGCGGAACGAGTTGATGTTCTTGATTTCGGCGCGCGTGCCGAATTCGGTGGCGCCCACCTTGCGCACCGATACGTTGGCGTCGCAGCGCATCGAGCCTTGCGACATGTCGCCATCGGAAATGCCGAGATAGGTGATGAGCGAGTGCAGTTTTTTCAAATAGGCCACCGCGTCCTTGGCGCTGCGCAGTTCCGGCTCGGACACGATTTCGAGCAGCGGCGTGCCGGCGCGGTTGAGGTCGATGCCGGTGGCGTGCGGAAATTCCTCGTGCAGCGATTTGCCAGCGTCTTCTTCCATGTGAGCGCGGGTGATGCCGATGGTCTGGGTGCTGCCGTCGTCGCGCGTGATCGTCAGCGCTCCCTTGCCCACGGTGGGGTGGGCAAGCTGGCTGGTTTGATAGCCTTTGGGCAGGTCGGGATAGAAATAGTTTTTGCGGTCGAACACCGAGGTAAGGCCGATTTCGGCGCCAATGGCGAGGCCGAATTGCACCGCCATGCGCAGCGCCTCGGCGTTGAGCACCGGCAGCGTGCCGGGCAGGGCGAGGTCGTAGACATTGGCCTGCGTGTTGGGCGCGGCGCCGAAGCGCGTGCTGGAGCCCGAGAACAGTTTGGAGTGGGTGGCGAGCTGGACGTGAACTTCCAGCCCGATGACGGTTTCCCAGGTCATGAGAGTGCTCTCCTCAGCCGCTTACGCCGGGCGGCGTGCGGGTGTGCCAGTCGCTGGCTTGCTGGAATTGATGGGCGACGTTCAAAAGGCGTGCCTCGTCGAAATCGCGGCCCACGATCTGCAAGCCGATCGGCAGGCCATGCACCTGGCCCGCGGGAATCGACATGCCGGGCAGGCCGGCCAGGTTCACCGCGATGGTGTAGATGTCTTCCAGATACATGGTGACAGGGTCTTTGGTTTTGCTGCCGAGCGCGAACGCGGTGCCGGGTGTGGTCGGCCCCATGATGACATCGACCTCTTGAAACGCGCGGGTAAAGTCGTCCTTGATGAGGCGGCGCACTTTCTGCGCCTTGCCGTAGTAAGCCTCGTAATAACCGGCAGACAGCGCATAGGTGCCCACCATGATGCGGCGTTTGACTTCGTTGCCGAAGCCTTCGCTGCGGCTGCGCTTGTAGAGATCCTCGAGGTCCTTGGGGCGCTCGCAGCGGTAGCCGTAACGTACGCCGTCGTAGCGCGAGAGGTTGGCGGAGGCTTCGGCGGGCGCGATCACGTAATAGGCACAGATCGACAGATGGCTGTTGGGCAGACTCACCTCGACCAGCGTGGCGCCAAGGCGCTCAAACACCGCGAGCGCGGCGCGGATCTGCTGCTCGACTTCCAGGCTCAAGCCTTCGGCAAAATGTTCCTTGGGCAGCCCAATGCGCAAGCCTTGCAGCGGCTGGTGCAAGGCGGCGGCGTAATCGGGCACCGCTACCTGCGCGCTGGTGGAATCCTTGGGATCGAACCCCGCCATGCCCTGTAGCAACAGCGCGCAGTCGGCGGCGTTCTGCGCCAGCACCCCGGCCTGATCCAGGCTGGAGGCGTAGGCGATCATGCCCCAGCGCGAAATGCGGCCATAGGTGGCCTTGAGGCCGGTGAGGCCACAAAAGGACGCCGGCTGGCGGACCGAACCGCCGGTGTCGGTGCCGGTGGCGATGGGGCAGAGCCGTGCCGCCACGGCGGCGGCGGAACCGCCGGAAGAGCCGCCCGGCACCAGAGCGTGATTCCAGGGATTGCGCACCGCGCCGTACCAACTGTTTTCGTTGGAGGAGCCCATGGCGAATTCGTCCATGTTGGTTTTGCCGAGTGTCACCATGCCGGCCGCGTCGAGCTTGGCCACCACGGTGGCGTCGTAGGGCGCGATGAATTTGTCCAACATGCGCGAGCCGCAGGAAGTGCGCACGCCAGCGGTGCAGAAGAGGTCTTTATGCGCGAGCGGCACGCCCAACAGCGGCTGGCTTTCGCCCTTGGCGCGGCGGGCGTCAGCGGCCTCGGCCTGGGCGAGGGCACGCTCGGCGGTGACAGTGATGTAGGCATTGAGCGCGCCGCCGTGCGCTGCGATGCGGTCGAGATAGGCGCGGGTGAGTTCGACGCTGGAGTAATCGCCGTTCTTGAGCGCGCGGGCGATGGCGCTGAGACTATGGTTGGTGATGTTGGGGTTGGTGATGTTGGGACTGGCGGTGCCGGGGTTCAGGTTCATGGCTGCGCTCTCACTCGATAACCTTGGGCACCAGGAACAAGCCTTGCTCGGCGCTGGGCGCCAGCGTGAGCAGCGTCTCGCGCTGATCGCTCTCGGTGACAACATCTTCGCGCAGGCGCTGCGAGGCCTCGAAGGGATGGGCCAGCGGCGCGACGGCGCTGGTATCCACCGCCTGCATCTGATTGACCAGTTGCAGGATGCTGGCGATGCTGCCGAGCGCGTCGCTGCGTTCGGTGTCGGTCAGGCTCAAACGCGCCAGATGGGCGATGATGTCGATGTCTTTCGCGGCGATACTCATGCGATCCTCGCCCCTCGATGCGGGGCCCAAACGCGCGCAGCACGGGGCTTGCGCCTGGATTTAGCGCTTGCCCCGACCCCGGCGGGATTGCTAGAGTGGGCGCTGGTAAAAAAATCGAAATTATACTGGAACTTTCGCCGGTTTTGGGGCCTCTAATGCGGAGGTGAGCGAACCGGCGCATGAGCGCCAAGTACCTTCCCATATCCTCCCCCGCTGCCACGGCGGCGCCGGCCATGTGCCGGGCCCTGTGTTGGGTCATGCAAAGAACACTTGGGGGCATCCATTTACTACGTGCCAGACGCTTGATAGAGGTACCACAAAGCCAATGTTGAAAAATATCCGGGGCATGTTCTCCAGCGATCTTTCGATCGACCTGGGAACCGCCAACACTCTCATTTACGTGCGTGACAAAGGCATCGTGCTCAACGAGCCATCGGTCGTCTCGATTCGCTTACACAATGGCCAGAAAACCGTCACCGCGGTTGGCGTCGATGCCAAACGGATGCTGGGCCGCACGCCCGGCAACATCACCGCCATCCGTCCGCTCAAGGACGGCGTGATCGCCGATTTCCAGATCACCGAAAAAATGTTGCAGCACTTCATCCACAAAGTGCACGAGAACAGTTTCATCCGCCCCAGTCCGCGCGTATTGGTGTGCGTGCCTTGCAAATCCACCCAGGTGGAACGCCGCGCCATCCGCGAATCGGTGATGGGCGCTGGCGCGCGCGAAGTGCGCTTGATCGAAGAACCGATGGCGGCCGCGATCGGCGCGGGCCTGCCGGTGGATCAAGCCAGAGGCTCGATGGTGGTGGACATCGGCGGCGGCACCACGGAAATCGCGCTGATCGCGCTCAACGGCGTGGTCTATTCCGAATCCGTGCGCGTGGGCGGCGACCGCCTCGACGATGCCATCATCACCCATGTGCTCCGTAACTACGGCAGCCTGATCGGCGAGGCCACCGCCGAGCGCATCAAGAAAGAAATCGGCTGTGCCTACGCCAGCAAGGAAATCCACGAGATCGACGTGCGTGGCCGCAACCTGGCCGAAGGCGTGCCGCGCAGCTTCACGCTCACCCGCGATGAAATTCTCGAAGCGCTGCAAGAGCCGCTGTCCGCCATCGTACAGG
>JAIRJU010000276.1 GCA_031260485.1 Pseudomonadales bacterium
GACGAGATTGATCTTCGCCTTCAGCTCGGCGATGGCGAGCAGCGCGCCCAGCACGCTGGCGGCGCCGCTCATGTCGAACTTCATCTCGTCCATCTCGGCGCCGGGCTTGAGGGAGATGCCGCCGCTGTCGAAGGTGATGCCCTTGCCGAGGATGACATTGGGTTTTTGCGTGGCGCCACCGCCGTGGTAGTCGAGCACCACGAGCGCGGAGTCTTGCACGCTGCCCTGGCCTACCGACAGCAGCGAATTCATGCCGAGGCGGCGCATCTGCGTTTCGCTGAGCACCTTGACCTTGAGTGTTTTGCGGTGCTTGGCGGCAAGGGTCAGCGCCTCTTGGCCGAGATAGCTGGGCGTACAGATATTGGCGGGCAGGTTGCCGAGTTGCCGTGCGAGGTTCATGCCATTGCCCACCGCCTGGCCGAGCGCGAGACCATGTTGCACCGCGCTGCGCTGGGCGCTATCGACGAGCAGCGCCAATTGCTGCAATTGTGGCGCCTTGGCCGCCTTGGGCTTGGTGGTGGTGTAGTGGTACTGCTGGGTGACGAGGGTGCGCGCGGCGAGTTCGGCGAGGTGGCCGGCGTCTTCGCCCTTGATCTCGAAGCCGCTGAGGCAGGCGCTGGCGCTCAGTTGATTGTGTTTGAGCAGGGCCTTGCCGGTGGCGCTGACCAGCTTGACGAATTTCTTGGCGCTGAAGTCGTCTTGTTTACCGGCGCCGACCAAGAGCACGCGCTGGGCGTTGAGGCCATCCACTTGCTGCAACAGCAAGGTGTCGCCGAGTTTGCCGCAGAGATCGCCCGCCGCAAGCAATTTGCTGAAGGTTTTGCGGGTCAGTGCATCGAGGCTGGCGGTGGGCTCGGGCAGTTTGCCGTCTTCGAATACGGGCAGCACGAGGCAGGAGGTAGTGAGACGGGCGGGATTGACGGCTTTGGCGGCAAAAAGCATGGGATACCTGGGGCGCGGGTCAAAGGGGCGGAAAATGCTGCTGAAAATTCTACTCTGTGCCGTTTAGGCTTGGCAAAGTGTGCTGGCGTGATGGTGTGTTACAACAGTGCTATTACAACAGCGCCATTACAACAACGCCATTACAACAGCGCCAGCAGCGCTTGTGTGGACAGTTGCAAGTTTTCTGCCCAGGGGTAGCCCACGATTTCGCGGCCGGTTTCGGCATCGCGGAAGGGCATCACTTCGTTGTCGTCCACCAGAAAACGGTAATCCACGGTGATTTCATCACCGGCTGCGAGATCGCGCGTGGCGAAGATGAAGCCGAGGTGCCAAAGTCCGCTCGGATGGAACGAATGGTTTACATAGCAGTCGTCTGGCCAGTCGGTGCTTACCGTGTGGTAGCTCTCGAACCAGCGCACGCAGGCGTCGTCTTCTGCTGAACCGGGTGTCAACGCGGCGCGCTCGGCGGCGTTATAGACGCGGTTGATGGCGTCGGGCGCCACCAATATCTGGCCCTTGCGCACGGCTTCGCGCAAGAACACGCCCTTGCCATGCGCGTGAACGGCAGCATGAATTTCGTAAGCGGGCACTATCACCACAGGTCTCCTGATAAATTGTCATGAATGAATTGCGACGCAAGGCTTATTACGCACAGGTGGCGCGCAGGCGCTCGCGGACGCGCGAGAATACGGAGCACGCGCGGGCAAGTCCAGTTGGTAAATGCCTGCCGGGAGCGGGCGTTTTGACAGACAGTTGACGCTGCCATTCTTGAACTGCCACGCTATTGCCTCAAATTTTGCGCACACGCAAGCACGCCGACCCACGGAGAACCCTCATGAACCTGAAATTGAATCTTCCTCGCCTCCCTGCGCTGTTGTTCGTTGCCAGCCTCACGGCCTTGGGAACCGTTTTGACACCCTTGACACAAGCCGCCGACAGCGGGCGCCCCGGCATCGCGCCGATGCTGGAACAGGTGACGCCGGCGGTGGTCAACATCGCGGTAAGCGGGCGCAGCGCGGTACAGCAAAACCCGCTGGCGGATGACCCTTTCTTCCAGCGTTATTTCAATGGCCCCGGTCAACAACAGCAGCAACAACAACAGCAGCAGCAGCGGCAAGAACGCACGGTTCCTACCCGCGCTGTCGGCTCGGGTGTCATCATTGATGCTGAAAAAGGCTACATTCTGACCAACCATCATGTGGTGGCAAACGCGGATGACATTGCGGTGACACTCACCGACCGGCGCCATTTCACCGCCAAACTGATCGGCAGCGACGCCGGTACCGATGTAGCGCTGCTCCAGATCGAGGCCAAGGGCTTGAAAGCCCTGCCGCTGGCCGATTCCAACACGCTGCACGTGGGTGATTTTGTCGCCGCCATCGGCAACCCTTTTGGGCTGGGCCAGACTGTCACCACCGGCATCGTCAGCGCACTCGATCGCGCCGGCATCAACAACGATGGCTATGAAGACTTCATCCAGACCGACGCCTCGATCAATCCTGGCAATTCCGGCGGCGCGCTGGTGGATTTTCAGGGCAACTTGCTGGGCATCAACTCCGCCATCATCGCCCCCTCGGGCGGCAACGTCGGCATTGGCTTTGCGGTGCCGATCAACATGGCCAAGGCCGTGGTAGGGCAGTTGATCGAATTCGGCTCGGTACAGCGTGGCTTGCTCGGCGTGCAGATCACCGACGTGACACCCGATGTGGTCGAAGCGCTGACGCTCAAGGTGGGCGAGGGCGCTGTGGTGCAGAGCGTGAACCCGGGTTCGCCCGCCCAAACCGCAGGCTTGCAGGCAGGCGACGTGATCGTGGCGGTCAACGGGGCGCCGATCAGTGGCGCGTCGAGTCTGCGCAACACCATTGGTCTGATTCGCGCCGGGCAACAAGTGCGTATTGGCTATTTGCGCGGCGACGAGCACCACGAAACCAACGCCACCATCGCCTCCGCGGGCGGCGCCAACCAGACAGCCACCACGCAAGGCGCGCAGAATTCTGCGCTGCAAGGCGCGAGCTTCAGCGCGATACCCGCCGACGATCCCAACTACGGCGGCCAGAGCGGCGTGTTGGTGACTGCCGTGGCCGAAGGCAGCCGCGCCTTTGCCAATGGCCTGCGCGCGGGCGATGTCATCACCGCTGTCAACCGCCGTCCCGTGGCGAACATCGAGGATTTGCAGAAACAGCTTGGCGCAGGTCAACGCACCGTAGCGCTCAACGTTTTACGCGATCAACAAAGTCTGTTTTTGATCGTTCGCTAAATAACCCCTCTTGGAGCCTTGCCAAAACAAGGCTCTTTTTTTTGGTTTCGATTTCGTTCTTGTAACTGAAAAGGAGTCAAAGAAGATGAATACGCGAATTTTTACCTGGTTTGGCGCCCGCGCTGCGGTGCTGCTGGCATTGCTCTTGGGAGGGCCGGCGGCAGAGGCCGCGCTGCTGTTGGAATTGCGGGGCAGCGTGGAGGATGTGAGCAAGGCCGCCGATGCTTCTGTGCGCTTGTCGCTTCTGAGCCTCAGCGATGCCGATCAGAATCAGGCGGTGGCGCAGGCTTTCCAGGATTATCAGGGCAGCAAGAATGCCGCCGCTTTCGAGAAGGCGCTCCTGGGGCAAGACACCAAGGGTTATATCTTTACCAAGGAAGCGGCGGGTTACACGGTGAAATACGCCTGGCAGGATCAGAACAATGCTGATCGTCTGCTGGTGGTGGTGACGCCTGCGCTCAAAAGCCGCAACCCCTACCTCTGGAAAACGCCGAACGCCAAGCCGGAGCCTTTCACCGTGTTGGAGTTGCGCCGCGACGGCGACGTTTTCACCGCGAAAAGCTCGTTGGACAGCCCAGTAGAAGTGGACGCGGCCGGCCAGTTGCAGTTGCAAAACTACGCGGGCGCCGCCCCCTTCGCCACCCTGCGGCGCACGCCTGACGACGCACAGACCAATCCTCGCAACTGACGGCACCGCGCACGATTATTTGTACAAGGGTGACGCAAGGCGCCAATGCAGCCGGGAAAGGCGAGGATTTCCCGGCGCTTTCGATCGTGACTACAATGACAGCCTCTTCAAAGGAGGGTTCCATGATGAGGCGTGCTGTCGCGCGATTGCCACGATGTCACTGGCTGTGGGCTTGGAGCTTGGGGCTGTACGTCGCCCTGATGCCTGCCGTGCAAGCGCAGGCGCCCGATCCTGTTGCCGCGGGCGTTTACGACGAGGCCGCAGCGCTGCTCGACCGCCTGCGGCGCGAAGAAAGCCTCGTAGGGGCGGGAGTGAGTGTGCTGTGGCCTGGCTTGAGCCCTTGGCATTACGCGCTGGGTTTGGCGGCGCGCGAAGGATCCAGCGCCTTTACGATCGAGACGCCCAGTGCGCAGCGTGAACTTACGCAGCTTTTTACCGCTGTGGCGGTGCTGCAATTGGTGGAAGCGGGGCGAGTTGATCTGGATGCTCCATTCAATAATTATTTTCCCGAATTTCAGCCATACACTGGCGGCTTGCCGGCGGCATTTACTATTCGTCAGCTTCTGAGTCATCACAGCGGCCTGCCCGCGTATTACGCGCCAGGTTCGGGCTTGCAGGCGTTCCGTGCCACGGGTGCTGATGATGCCTGGCGAGAGGTGCTGGCGCGGAGCGCAGAACTGACTCTGGTGGCGGCACCGGGCCAAGTCTATGAATATTCTTACCTCGATTATGTCTTGCTGGGGCTTTTGATCGAACAGCAGAGCGGGGAGTCTTATTCCGGCTATATCGAGCAGCACATCCTCGCGCCGCTGGCCCTGCGCGACACGTATTTCAGTGCTGACCTGGATACGGTGCCAGGCATCGCGCGGGTTTATAGAGAGCAAGAACAGCGGCCGCACGAGCGCCTGCGTGACATCCCCGCAGTGGGTTTGGCCAGCAGCGTGCGCGATCTGGGGACCTTGTTGCAGGCGTTGTTGCAGACATTGTTGCAAGGCGGGCAGGGCGTACTGAAGCCGGAGAGCGTGGCGCAGTTATTTCAGGCGCAAAGCGTATCGCCTTACGATGATGAACTCGGTTTTGGCTTGGGAGTTTTCGTGTCGCGGGTAAGCGGCGATCTCGAGGCGGTTTCTCTCGCGGCGGTCAACGGTAGCGCGCATAGCTATCTCGTTGCCATTCCACGCTATGGGCTTGGTGTCGTGCTGAGCACCAATACTGAACTCAACAGTATGAAATTGCGTGCTGCTGCGGATCGCCTGCTGGCGCGCATGATCGAGGTGTGGAGCGGTGATGCGGTGCCGCCTTATGCACCGCATTCCAATGTGGAACTGACGGAACAAAAAGCCGCGAGCCTGCGCGGTGCGTTCAGCGGCCCTGGCGGGGTTTATCGTGTACAGCAGCGGCGTGGCAGCTTGCGTGCCGAGGTACCATTTTTGCCGTTTCTGGTGAGTGTGAATCTGGTGCCGCGCGAGGCGGATTATTACGGCGTGGAATTGCGCGTGCTGGGTTTGAACGTGGGGCGTTTGTCGCAATTGGAAGAAATTGCCACTGGTCTTGAAGGGAAGCTCACCACCGTGGAGGGGCGGCGTCTGTGGTATTGGTACTTGCAGGGCGTGGCCGTGGCGACGCTTACCGAGTTGACGCCAGCGCCAAAAGGCGCAGCGCTCACGGCGTGGCGTGAGCGTGTGGGCGTCTATGAAGCGGAAGCGGCCAATGCCGCTTACGTGCTCGCGTTCGACGCAGACAGTGGCAATCTTACCTTCGGGCAGCAGGCGCGTGCGTCCAGACGTGGCCGCCAGCCGCCGGAATTACAGTGCGTAGTGGATGCACAGTTGCTGCGAAGCTGCAACCTGGGGTTGCTCGGCAGCGGCAATCGCAGCGCCTTGCGCGCCTTGGCGGATGGCCGCTTGGTGGATGCCTTTGGGGTTTACTATCATCGGCGCTAACGCGGCACTATCAGTGCTAACGCGGCTGTGCCTGTTTTTCTTGAACGAAGCGTATGAAATCGCGCAACTGTTCCAGCGGCATGTAACCGCT
>JAIRJU010000287.1 GCA_031260485.1 Pseudomonadales bacterium
AAGGAAATAAGAGAGCTCAGCAAAACAGCTCCGGTAAATGCAATGCGTTTCATGTGAAGTTTCCCCATCTATTTGGTCGGTTTAACGTCAAGGTGTGGAGGCTCCGCACCAAGGCGCTGTCTTGTGTCATGTTGTTTCATTTCGGTCTGCAAGGTTTGCGGCCTTGGTTCCAGCGCGCGGGATTGCCTGGATCGCCTGCTCTGGAGCTGCCTTTTGGGCACCCTCTCCGCTTACCTGGCCGCCAGTATGGTGTTGCGTAGCTGAATGCGTACTTAAGGGCCGAGCAGCCTTCATGCGCAGTGCAATTGGCCGCAGCGGGCATTACCATGGCCGCCCTGTGCCGGAGGAGAGCCATGTCTCGCAAGAAACCCCCATTCAATTTTGAAGTCGCGCTGGCGGAGCTGGAGGCTTTGGTGGCCGCCATGGAGGAGGGCGAGTTGAGTCTCGAAGATTCGCTCAAAGCCTTTGAACAAGGCGTCAGGCTCACGCGCGATTGCCAGCAGGCGCTGGCGCAGGCGGAGCAGAAGGTGCAGCTACTGATGCAGGAAGGCGCGGTACCCGAGGCGGAGCCCTATGTGCTCGAGGCAGACGCCGAGGATGCAAGCGACGAAGACGAGGCACTGAGCTAGTGTCTCTCGATTTTGCAGCGCCGCGTTGGCGTGCCGATTGCCGGGCGCGGGTGGAACTTGCGCTGACGCGAGCGCTCATCTTGAGCGGTGCGCCGCCGCCGCTTGCCGCCGCCATGCGCTATGCCGTGCTCGGTGGCGGCAAGCGGATGCGGCCCTTACTGGCCTATGCTGGCGCGCGCGCCGTGGGCGGCCATGGGGACGCCGCCGACATTGCTGCGGTCGCGGTCGAACTCATTCATGCCTATTCCCTGATTCATGACGATCTGCCGGCAATGGATGATGACCTGCTGCGCCGCGGCCGCCCCACCTGTCATGTGGTTTTCGGCGAAGCGCAGGCGATTCTGGCGGGCGATGCCTTGCAGGCCTTGGCCTTTGAATTACTGGCGAGGTCGCCGCAGTTGTCCGTTGGCCATGCCACGCGGCTGCGCATGATAAGTGAATTGGCGCGGGCCGCTGGCGCCATGGGCATGGTCGGCGGGCAAGCCATCGACATCGCCGCCACCGGCCTCGCCTTGAGCGAAGCCGAGCTGACGCACATGCACGCGCTCAAAACCGGCGCCTTGATCCGCGGCAGCGTGGTGCGGGGCGCGCTCAGCACCAATCTGGCGAGCGTGGCGCACTTGCAGGCCTTGGAGCGTTTCGCGGCGCTGGTCGGGCTGGCGTTTCAGATTCAAGACGATATTCTCGATGCCACCTCCACCACGGCGGTAAGCGGCAAGCAGCAGGGCAAGGATGCCGCGCACGGCAAGCCTACGTATTTGTCTTTGCTGGGCCTTGCGGGCGCGCAAGCGCGTTTGCGCGCCGTGGCGCAGGCGGCCAAAGCCACCTTGGCTGGCGCTGGCCTCGATGCGGCGGCGCTATTGCATCTCCTGGAACGGATCGTGCACCGCGAGGCCTGAGAAGTGCTTGGCTTTGCGCTAAAATGCTCGCCTTTGTCTTGCCTCACGTTTGTCTCGCCTCAAGATTGATCGATGCTCAACGAAATTCCCACGTCCCGTCCGCACACGCCGCTGCTCGACACGGTTGATTTGCCTGCCGATCTGCGCCAGTTGCCGGAAAAGCAACTGCCGCGGTTGGCGCATGAATTGCGCGAATACCTGCTTTACAGCGTAGGCAAGACCGGCGGCCATTTCGGCGCGGGATTGGGCGTGGTGGAGCTGACCATCGCGCTGCACTATGTCTTCAACACGCCAGACGACAAACTGGTGTGGGATGTAGGCCATCAGAGCTACCCGCACAAGATTCTCACGGGCCGCCGCGAACGGATGCTCACGATGCGTCAGGAGGGTGGGCTTGCCGCGTTCAATCATCGCGGCGAAAGCCATTACGACACTTTCGGCGTAGGCCATTCCAGTACCTCGATCAGCGCCGCGCTCGGCATGGCGCGTGGCCTCAAGGCCGCGGGCAAGCAGGATAAAGTGATCGCGGTGATTGGCGACGGCGCCATGTCCGCGGGTATGGCCTTTGAGGCGCTCAATCATGCGGGTGAGCTGGACAGCGATCTCTTGATCGTGCTCAACGACAACAACATGTCGATTTCCAAGAACGTCGGCGGCCTTTCCAGTTATTTCGCGCGCATGTGGGCGAGCAAGCCTTACAACGCGCTGCGCTCCGGCAGCAAGAAAGTGCTCTCCGCGCTGCCGCCCGCGTGGAAGGCCGCGCACCGCGCCGAAGAATATATGAAGGGCCTGGTGTCGCCCGCAACGATCTTCGAGGAACTTGGCATCACTTATTACGGCTTGATCGACGGCCATGATCTGCAAGGGCTGGTGGACATCCTGCGCAACATCAAAGATCTGAAAGGCCCGCGTCTGCTGCATGTGGTGACACGCAAAGGCAAGGGTTATGGCCCTGCGGAACAGGATCCCTGCGGGATGCACGCGCTGAACAAGCTGGCGCCCAAGGCGGAACAGCAGACGCCAGAGGATCACACGCCCACGTATTCGCAAATTTTTGGGCAGTGGCTGTGCGACATGGCCGAGCATGATCAACGCTTGATGGCGATCACGCCGGCGATGGGAGAAGGTTCAGGTATGCGCGAGTTTGAAGCGCGTTTTCCCGAGCGTTTCTTCGACGTGGCGATCGCCGAACAGCACGCGGTGACTTTTGGCGCGGGCATGGCTTGCGAAGGGCTCAAGCCGGTGGTGGCGATTTATTCCACGTTTTTGCAGCGCGCCTATGATCAAGTAATTCATGACGTAGCGTTACAGAATCTCGATGTGCTGTTTGCCATCGACCGCGCTGGCCTCGTCGGCGAAGACGGCCCCACTCATGCCGGCAGTTTCGATTTGAGCTACTTGCGCTGCATTCCCAATCTGGTGGTGATGACACCGAGCGACGAAAACGAAACGCGGCTCATGCTCAATACCGGCTATTACTATGCCGGCCCGGCGGCGGTGCGCTACCCGCGCGGCAGGGCCAATGCGGTAGTGTCCGAACGCACGCGCGAGGGCATCGCCATCGGCAAGGCGCGCGTGCTGCGCAGAGGTCAACGCGCCGCGCTGCTGGTTTTTGGCACACTGCTCAAGGCGGCGCGGCCCGTGAGTGAGGCGCTCGATCTGACACTGGTGGACATGCGCTTCGTCAAGCCGCTCGATGAGGCTTTGCTGGTGCAGCTTGCGCACACGCATGAATTGCTGGTCACGCTGGAAGAAAACGCCATTGCTGGCGGCGCGGGTTCCGCGGTGAATGAATACTTGGCGCGGGAAGGATTGCGCGTTGACGTACTCAATCTCGGCCTGCCCGATGCCTTTCTCGGCCATGGCAAGGTGGC
>JAIRJU010000322.1 GCA_031260485.1 Pseudomonadales bacterium
TGTTCAGGCGGCTGAAAGACTGGCGGCGGGTGTTCACGCGCTATGACAAGCTGGATGTGATGTTTGCTGCGTTCATCACTGTGGCGCTGATCGCAGAGGCGTTGCGATAGTGTTAACACACCCTAGGGCGAAAGATTTTTCGCCCCTACACCCCCCACAAGTGAAACCAGACGCGATATCATCCGTCATGCCTGACATCAAGGTTGTCGATGAGTACCACAAGATTGCCGACAGGCGCGGAAATGGAATTCTGCGGCGGGAAATCTGGGCGGACCGGCAAGGGCGCATCACGCGCTACAACCTTGCCTACATCAACCACAACCTGCATTCCGGCGACCACGGACGAGTCATCGGTTATGACAACGCGCATGGCTATCACCACAAACACCATTGTGGAATGGTGGAGGCCATTCACTTCGTCAGCTTCGAGGACATTGAGGCCCGTTTTGAACAAGACTGGATTGCACTGAAAGCACGCCCATGAACAAGCTCACCCTCAAAACCGGAACGCAGGAAGAATTTTTCAAGCGAGGCCGCCAGTGGGCCAAGGCTGCGGATCGGGGCGCGCCAATTCCGGCGGAAATCACCGTCAGCTTTGAAGACCCTGCGGATGTGATGAAACTCATCACCACCGCCCGGCTGGCGCTGTTTCGGGCCGTCAAGGAAATGCCGGGGTCGATCACCGACATTGCCGAGCGGCTTCAGCGCGACCGCAGCGCCGTCAAACGCGATCTGGACGAACTGGCCCGCGTGGGCTTGGTCACCATGGCGGAAAAGGTGCTCCCCGGTCATGGGCGCATGAAAGAGGTGCGCGCCGCCGCCCAGCGGTTTCGGCTGGTGGCGGATATTGCCTGAGCAACGCCGCGCCCTTTTCCTATCTGTCCATCGCCTCAGAAAACCAGCCGCCGCAGCGCCATGCGGTCAGCGCGGCGTTGCGCGCCCTGGCTGCGAACGTGCTTGCCCGCGCCGGAGGCGCGTGCCGACAGCGCCTGCACCACGTGGTTACGCGGCGGTGCGCTGGTCTGAAGTTGAAGCGTGAGCGGCTGCTTGATCCGCTGCAAAACCTTGAGTTGTTGAGCACTCATGGTGCGACTCCCCAAAACAAAAAAGCTCAGGCTGCGAACGGGCCGGGGCTTTTCAGACGCCTCAGGCCGACGGTGTGTGCATCATACGGTCAGCCCGGGCGGGGAACCGTGTTCAGAGGTAGGGGTTGAACCAATAAGTCATGCAAAAAGCTCCTCGCGGTGTTTGCTGGCGAAGGTCGCTCGTTGCGCCAGCACAAAAGAAAGAGGAAGGCGCGATTATGAACAAACCACACCAGCGCGCGCAAGTGTGCGTCAGCCCCAAACAGTAATGCCCCATCCTCCCAGATAGAAATGTCCCCTTTGTCTGTTGCAAAGGGCCAAGATGGGAGAGAAGCGGGAATGTCTGATGAGCCAGAAGGAAGCGCAACGCTTGGTGGTGATAGTGAAGTTCACACGCAGGTTCAGCGCCGTGCGGACGCTGCCGACGGATTGCGCATGTTGTGGAAGAAGTCCGTCGTCGCCGGGTCGATCACCAGCACGTCGCCCGCTTTGCCGATGCTGGCGCGGTAGGCGTCCAGGCTGCGGTAGAACTCGGCGAACTGCGGGTCTTTGCCAAAGGCATCGGCGTAGATGCGGTTGGCCTCGGCGTCGCCTTCGCCGCGCACTTTCTCGGCTTCGCGGTAGGCGTTGGCGATGGTGACTTCACGCTGGCGGTCGGCGTCGGCACGAATCTGCTCGGCTTCGGCCTCGCCGGTGGAGCGCAGTTCGTTAGCGACGCGCTTGCGCTCGGCCTCCATGCGGCCATACACCGAGGCGGTGATGGATTCAACGTAGTCGGCCCGTGTGATGCGCACGTCAACGATATCGACCCCCCAGGGTTTGGCGGACTTGGCTCCCTTGACGGCCTCGGCAACCTCGCGTTTGACGTCGGCCATCAGCGTCTCGCGGCGGGTGGAGATCAACTCGCGCACGGTGCGGCGGTTGATCTCCTCCTGAAAGGCGTTGCGCACCACGCGATTGAGTTGCAGCGCGCCAGCCTTCTCGTTGACGCCGACGTTCTGAATGTAGGTCTTGGGATCGGTGATGCGCCAGCGCACGTACCAGTCGATCACCACGCGCTGCTTTTCAGCGGTGAGCATCGGCTCGGCATCGACGCTGTCGAGCGTCAGCAGGCGCTTGTCGATGGCGATGTCGTTTTGCACCAGCGGCAGCCTGAAATTCAGCCCCGGCTCGGGGATAACCCGCTGAATCTGGCCCAGTTGGTAGACCACGCCGAAATGGCTTTGATCGACCACGAACGCCGACGCGCCAAGCAGCGCCAGCACGATGATGAGGGGAATAAGAAACAGTCCGGCTTTATTCATTGTCAGCGCCTCCTCGTTAGCGGGCTTCGCGGTCGCGGTTGCGCGCGCTGTCACGTGTGCGCACGTCCGTCACCGGAGGGTTGGCGGCGGCAGCGGCAGACGCCGCAGGCGCGGCAGGGTCTGGCGTAGAGCCGGCAGCTTGCATGACTTTGTCGAGCGGCAGGTACATCAGGTTGCCGCCGGATTTGCTGTCGATGATGATTTTGCGGATGCCGCCGTAAATGTCGCGCATGGTGTCGAGGTAGATGCGGTCGCGCGTCACCTGCGGCGCCTTCTGGTACTCGGTTAGCACCGAGACAAAGCGCTGCGCGTCGCCGTTGGCCTGCGCCACGACGCGCGCCTTGTAGCCATCGGCCTCCTGCCGCAGCCGCGCGGCGGCGCCGGTGGCCAGCGGAACGACCTGGTTGGCATACGCCTCGGCCTGGTTCCTGAC
>JAIRJU010000327.1 GCA_031260485.1 Pseudomonadales bacterium
CCCGCAAGTTACCCCGCAAGTTACCCCGCAAGTCGGGATGCTACTTTCGCGGCTGAGCGGAGAAATGACCCGGCAAGCCATGCAGGATGCGCTACAGCTGTCTGACCGGGAAAACTTCCGAAAAACCTATCTGGCCCCTGCGCTGGACCTGGGTGTCATCGAAATGACCCAGCCCGACAAACCCAATAGCCGGAGCCAGCGCTACCGACTGACAGCCGTCGGGCGGCAATGGCTGGAGGTGCATACTGGCACTGGGCAAAAGGGGAAAGCGTGAAAGTTATCTGACTGAACCGTCCTCATCTACCCAAATACACCGCCGTAATCTGCTCCCGCTCATGCCCCAGCTCGCGGCTGATTGTTAACCGCGCCTCGTAATCCTGAATCCGCTGCGAGGGTGCCAGTTGCCTGGACGAAGGCCCGCCCGCTGCGGGTGCTTTCCATCCGGTCAAGACTTCATAACGTGCTTGGGCATATTGATGCCGCAAGCCGTGCATGGCCTTCAATCCCGCCGCTTTGCATTCCGAACGCCAGAACACACACATTCTGCGACACACTTTCGCATCTCATTTTGTAATGAACGGAGGGAACATATTGGTCTTGCAGAAAATTCTAGGGCATGTAGACATAAAAGAGACTATGCGCTACTCGCATCTTGCCCCCGACACACACTAGAAAGTGTGATTACGCTAGGGCCAATGAGTGGGCAGAATATGGACAAACATTCAGAGCGTAAAACGTAACTTATTGATTTAATTGACTAAAAATTGAGCGGGTGAAGGGAATCGAACCCTCGTCGTAAGCTTGGGAAGCTTCCTCTCTGCCATTGAGATACACCCGCGTAGCGCGGCATTGTGCCCGAGGGAGGCAAGGGGAACAAGCGGGAAGCGCGATGCTGCCCGCTTGCGCGGGGCTGGGTTAGCTGTTGTTGCTTTGGAAGGTTTCACGCATCCAGGTGCGGATCATGTTCTTTTCATAACGCAGGGGTGAACGATCGACAGGGATTAGGGTGCGCAGGTTGTAGCTGCGGTCGTGCATTCGGGCGGCGCCGGATTGCAGCACTCTGTCATTGGCGTCGCGCAATTCGAATTTCAGGTCGAGGCTGGGGGCGTCTACCCGGCGCATTACACGTATACCAAAGGGGTAGTTAGGGTGGAAATACTCGATTTCGCCGGCCAGATCGACATCGGTGACGGTGAGGCGCAGGGTCTGGTTGGCGGGCAGCGCGGCGGCGGCGGCGCGGAAGGTTTGCGCCAGTTCTGCCATCGTGCGTTCGCGGAAGCGGTCCTGGCCTTCGTTGGTGGCGCGCATGTCTAAATAACGTTCAGGGTTCTGCCAATCGATTTCCACGGTGGCGGCGTGCGCCAGACTGGCGGCGGTGGCTAAGGTCAGAGCGGTGACGAGAGACGCTAAAGTAAGACGTTTCATGGTTTGGGGCTCCTGTGTCGCTGTGTATTGGGGCCTTCTTGTGAAAGGCGCCCAGTTCAGTTCCCAGAATATGAGGCTGCTTTTGCCAAAACGCAATCCACTTTGCTGGGATGACTTAGCTTACACAAGCCTGCCTCCATATTTTGTTTGCATTCAGTCAAAAAATTGTAACCAGCCTTGTCTTGAGGCGAACCGTTTGGTTTGCAGCGCTCGCATTCCCTCGTATCATTGCGCGCTGCTTACTTTACGATACCTTGCGTAATTCCAGGCTTTCTGACCCTTACGGAGTAGATTCATGGCCACGATCATCGGCGGTTTCGCCACTTCCCATACCCCCACCATTGGCTTCGCGGTAGACACCAACAAGCAGAGCGATGCGGTGTGGGCCCCTATTTTCAAGGGCTACGAGCCGGTGCAGAAGTGGCTGAAAGACCAGGCGCCCGATGTCATTCTCTATATCTTCAATGATCACATGACATCCTTCTTTATCGACCACTACTCCCAGTTTGCCCTGGGCGTGGGCGAGAGCTTTCCGGTGGCCGACGAAGGCGGCGGCGCGCGCGATCTGCCGCCGCTAAAGGGCTACCCTGCGCTGGCCGAGCACCTCGCCAAGGGGCTGGTGGCGGACGAGTTCGATTTGTCGTATTTCCAGAACAAGGGCCTGGACCACGGCTGTTTTTCGCCGATGTCGCTGTTGTTTCCTGAGCACAAACAGGGCTGGCCGGTGAAGATGATCCCGTTCCAGGTGGGCGTGCTGGTAGCACCCTCGCCCAACGCGGCGCGCTGTTACAAGCTGGGCCGGAGCTTGCGCAAGGCGATTCAGAGCTTTCCCGAGAACATCAAGGTGGCGATCGCCGGCACTGGCGGTTTGTCGCACCAGGTGCATGGCGAGCGCTGTGGCTTCAACAACACGCCCTGGGACATGGAGTTCATGAGCATTCTGGAAAAAAATCCCGAGTCGTTGACCCACTACACCATTGCCCAGCTCGCCGAACTTGGCGGCATGGAAGGCGCGGAAGTGGTGATGTGGCTGATGATGCGCGGCGCGCTATCGGCAGAAGTGGAGACGGTGCATCAAACGTATTACCTGCCGTCGATGACGCCGATCGCCAGCTTGATTTTCGAGGAGCGTTCGCACGAGCCGCCCGCGGAGAGCACTGCCGACTACCTCAAGCGCATCAATCATGAACTCGATGGCATCGAGAAATTGGCAGGCACTTATCCTTTCACCATCGCGCGCGCGGTGAAGGCATTTCGCCTGAACAATTTCATCCATGACTTGATTCAGCCCGCCAAGCGCCAACAGTTTCAGGACGATCCAGAAGCAGCGTTCCAAAAAGCCGAACTCACCGAGCAAGAGCGCGATCTGCTGCGCCGCCGCGATTGGCGCGCCATGATCCACTACGGGGTCAGTTTCTTCATGCTGGAAAAACTCGGCGCTGTGGTGGGCACCACCAACCTGCACATCTACGCCGCGATGAAGGGCATGAGCCTGGATGATTTCCTGCAAACCCGCAACGCGAAAGTGCTCTATTCCGTCGCCGGCAAGGACGACGGCAAGAAGGAGTGGGACAAGGCGCAGAGCAAGTAAACTGACATGGCTAGCGCCCTCCGCCCTAACCCTCTCCTGCTGTATACCTGCATACGGGGAAGGGAATGATACGCAGCCTCATGCTGAGCATTTTGCTCTGCGGTTCACCCGCCGTGCTCGCGCATCACAGCTATGCCGGTTTCGATCCTGAGGAGCGCAGCGTGTTCGAAGGCACCATCACCGGCATTTTCTGGGGCAACCCGCATATTCTCCTGGATCTCGATGATGGCAACACCTCGATGCGCATTGAGTGGATTACCGTCACCGGCGCACGCCAAACTGGCGTGGGCGCCGAGCGCTTCCACACAGGCGATCGCCTCAGCGTGATCGGCAGCCGCAACCGCAATCCTGATATTCACGTCATGACCGCCATAAAAGCCTTACGCTTGCCTGCCGATGACTGGCAGTGGATTTCCCCCTCTTTACAGGAGAAACGCCCATGATTCTGCTCATTGTTGGTTTACTGCTGTTCCTGGGGCTGCACTCGGTGCGCTTGCTGGCGCCCGCCTGGCGCGAGCGCTGGATCGCACGCCATGGGATGGGGCAGTTCAGGGTGCTTTACAGCGTGGTGTCGCTGCTGAGCTTCGCGCTGGTGGTTTACGGCTATGGCCTCAGCCGTGGCGCGCCAGCGTTTCTCTATGTACCGCCGCTGTGGACCCGCCACTTGGCAATTTTGCTCACCTGGCTGGCCTTCGTGCTGGTGGCCGCAGGTTACGCGCCGGCCAATGCCTTGCGCGCCCGCCTGGGCCATCCGATATACGCGGGGGTGAAGGTGTGGGCCTTTGCGCATCTTTTGGCCAATGGCCGCACCAGCGACGTGCTGCTGTTCGGTGGGTTTCTGCTGTGGGCCATCGCAGGCTTTGCGATCCGGCGGCGGCAGGATCGCGCGGCTCACCTCGTGCCGGCGCCGGCCACAGTGCGCGGCAACGTGGGCGCGCTAGTAGGCGGCACGCTGCTGTGGGCGCTGTTCGCGTGGTGGCTGCATCCGCTGCTGATCGGGGTCAGTCCGCTGCGGTTCTGAGTGTCTCGTGCCGCGCCAGCGCCTGGTGCAAAATTTCTTGGTTACGGACTGGTTGAGGCTCAGCAACTTCATTACAATCGCGGGCTCAGTTCGGAGTGTAGCTCAGCTTGGTAGAGCACTGCCTTCGGGAGGCAGGGGTCGGAGGTTCGAATCCTCTCACTCCGACCAATTTGGTCAAAGTCTTGGCCAAAGTATCGGTCAAAGTCCCACTAAGTATTAAAACTAGCCCCAATTCCGGGAGGTTCTTATGACTTGCCATCGCGTTTCCCCCGCTGTGTTCTGTTCCGCCTTGTTGTTCTCCGCTCTTGCTGGCTCCGCCAGTGCCCATCACGGCACCGCCGTGTCCTACGATCAGAATAGCTGGGCCACTGTCACCGGCACCGTTACCGAGTTCCGCTGGCGCAATCCGCATTCGGCGCTGTTTCTCGATGTGAGCGACGCAGAGGGCGCCACGGTCAATTACGCCATCGAACTGGCCAGCCCAGTATTGATGACGCGCTCCGTCGGCTGGACCCGCGCCACCTTCAAGCCGGGCGACCTCGTGGAATTCCGCGTGCATCCCTCGCGCACCGACGCCCCTGTGGGTGAATGCCTGTTCAGTTGCGTGGTCAAGGTCAATGGCGTGGAGTTGCCATCCGAGGTGGCCAGCGAAGGCAATTGAGCGCCACGCGCGCTGGCCCATCAGAAACCTGGCCGCCACAATTAGAACGATCGCAACAAAACATCAATTATTACAATCAGTACAAATCATTAGAGGGAACGCCATGCGACGCCTGACCACGTTCATTCTATGCACCTGCCTCGCGCTGCCCACGACGCTCTTGGCACAGGATACGCAGCACGCGCTCTCCGGCGTGTGGCTGGTGCGCTCCAGCACCAGCAACTTTCCGCAATCGCAGTGGTCATCCAAGGCTCTGCCGTTCACGCCCGCCGGGCAAGCCGCGTTTGACAACAACAAGCCCGGCAAAGGGCCGCGCGAACAGATGCCGGCCTTTGGCAATGATCCGCTCGGCCAGGCCAATCCGCCCGGCCTTTATCGCACGCTGGTCTATGGCCGCCCGATGGAATTGGTGCAATTGCCTGATCGCGTGATACAGCTCTTTGAATGGGGCAAGCACTGGCGCACCATTTGGACCGATGGCCGCGCGGTGCCTGATGCGCTGGTGGCAGGCCCTTATTGGTATGGCTATTCCGTCGGCGCCTGGCAAGGCAACACGCTGGTGGTGAAGACCGTGGGCCTCGATAGCCGCGCGTGGCTGGATGAATGGGGCACGCCCTTCACCGACCTCACCGAGGTGGAAGAACGCTGGACCCGCGCGGACGACACCACGCTCACCCTGCAACTCACGCTCAGCGATCCTGACTTGTACGCGCAGCCGTGGACCAGCGAGGTGAAAACCTTCAAGGTACAAGCGCCCACTTCGCTCAACGGCGAACTGATGGAGCAAATTTTTGCGCCGATCGACGAAATCGAATTCAACGAGCGCGTCCGTGATCGTGCCGCTTCCGGCGCTGGCGCCACGCGCTAAGGTTTTGCAGTAGCACACCATGACCGCCTCGCTCTCCTTGGCCGCGGGCCGCGAGAAATCGCTGCTCCGCCGCCACCCTTGGGTTTTCGCCAGCGCCATTGAGCGCCACAGTAGCAAGCTGCACAAAGGCGACACCGTGGATGTGCTGGCCAGCGATGGCCGCTGGCTGGGGCGCGGTGCGTGGTCGCCCGATTCCGCCATGGCGGTGCGCATCTGGACCTTCGATCAGAATGAAGTGATCGACAACGCCTTTTTCCTGCGCCGCATCGAACACGCCGCGCGCGTGCGGCAACCGCTGTTACTCCACACCAACGCCTACCGTGTGGTGGCCGCCGAATGCGACGGCCTGCCAGGGGTGACTATCGACCGCTACGCCAACACACTGGTGTGCCAATTGCTCAGCGCAGGCGCAGACAAGCACCGCGACAAGATCGTGTGGGCGCTGCGCAAGCTCTACCCCGATTGCGCAATTCTGGAACGCTCGGACGCGCAAGTGCGAGAAAAGGAAGGGTTGGCGCTACTCACACAGCCCTTGCATGGCGAGATTCCCGACCTGGTCGAGATCGAAGAACACGGTTTGCGTTTTCTGGTGGACGTAAACAAGGGCCACAAGACCGGCTACTACCTGGATCAGCGCAACAACCGTCAGCAAGTAGCCAGTTATGCGCAAGGGCGCGAGGTGCTCAACTGCTTCAGTTACACCGGCGCCATGGCGGTGTATTGTTTGGCGGGCGGCGCGCGCCATGTCACCAATTTGGACGTGTCCGATACCGCGCTGAACCTGGCCGAGCGCCATGTGCACCTCAATGGCCTCGATGCTGGCGCGTGCAGTAATGTCAACGCCGATGTCTTCGCGCAATTGCGCACTTATCGCGCCGCAGGCCGCCAATTCGATCTCATCATTCTCGACCCGCCCAAGTTCGTGGAGAACAAGCAACACCTCACTCAAGCCTGCCGCGGTTACAAAGACATCAACCTCTTGGCGCTGCAATTGCTGCGCCCCGACGGTATTCTCGCCACGTTCAGTTGCTCGGGCCTGTTACCGGAAGACTTGTTCCATAAAGTGGTGGCAGACGCGGCGCTCGATGCCAAACGTCCGCTACTGTTCCTGCACAAGTTGAGCCAGGCCGAGGATCATCCGGTGCTCTGTAGCTACCCCGAAGGTTATTACCTCAAAGGGCTGCTGTGCCGGGCGCCCTAAGCACGCGCTGGCACGGTTTCACCCATGTTCGCCATGCTGCTACAGCTACTCCCGGTTTTTGCTTATTTTGGACTTGGCATTCTACTAAAACACACAAAACTGGCCGATCGCAGCCATGCCGATTTTCTGCTGCGGCTGGTGTTTTACGTGTGCGTGCCGCTCTTGATCCTCAACGCGGTATCGCAATTGGAACTCGATGCGTCCACCGCGCTGCTGCCGCTCAGCAATGCGCTTGTCAACCTGGTGTGTCTCGGCGCGGCCTTGTTGTTGATCCGTGGCCTGAAGCTGGCAAAACCGCAAGCAGGCGCGGTGGCGGTGAACAGCGCCATCACCAACAACAGCTACATGTTTCCCTTCGTGCTGGCGGTCTATGGGCAGGCGGGATTTGCGCAAGCCATTCTGTACGATTTCGGCAATGCCGTGATGATGGCCACACTGGTCTATGCGCTCGCCTTCCGCTATGGCACGCAAGCGCATGACGCCTGGACAATGCTGCTGCGCATTCTGCGCACGCCGGTGATCTGGGCGCTGGTGTTGTCGCTGTGTCTCTCGTTTGGCGGCTGGCGCTTGCCGGCGCCTTTGGTCGCCATCACCGCGCCGCTGGGGCAAATGGCCGCGCCGTTGATCCTGATTGCGCTTGGCATATTCTTTTCATTGCAGATCAAGCAGCTACCGCTGGCGCTTGGCATCGTGGCGATCCGTATGCTGCTTGGCCTGGGAGTTGGGCTCTTCCTCGCCACACTTTTCGGGTTTGAAGGGCTTACTTACAAGGCGGTGGTACTCTGCGCTGGGGCACCGATCGGTTTCAACGCGCTCACCTATTGTTCGCTCGCCAAGCTCGATACCGAACTCAGCGCCAGCGCGGTGTCGATCTCGATCCTGGCAGGGATGTTCACCACGCCCGTGTTGGTTTATGTGCTCGGTTGAGCCCGGTATTTTGCAGCCAGTACGCACGGCGCGCTTTACTTTTGCCCAGCCCTTCTATATCTAGTGGGGCCGGTCGCCTTCACCGGCGCACGACAGCACTGCAACAAGCACTACCAACGAGCACTACAACGACAGCAAGACAACAACAGTAATACAACTACAGCTATACAACTACAGCTATACAACTACGACCACCGTATCGCGCTGCATCCCAAAACCAAGACAGCACTATACGTTTTTCGCAAAAAGGGGGAACCAATAATGCGTAATCACCAACGTTTCAACGCCAGTACGCTGGCGCTTTCGATTTCCGCTGCACTCTTCTCCGCGGCTGCCGCCGTGCCCAGCGCCGTATACGCCGCTGACGGCGCCTTGGAAGAGATCCAGGTTACCGGCTCGCGCATCCGTCTTACCGACGGCATGACGCAACCGACGCCAGTCACCTCTGTCACCACCTCCGAGATCGCCGACTTCAAACCCGGCACCACGATTTCGGAACAGCTCGACAGCCTGCCGCAGTTTCTCAACACCCAAACCGCGCAGCGCGGCGGCGCCACCTTGTTCGGTGACGCCGGCGGCAGCTACCTGAACCTGCGCAACATGGGCAAGCAGCGCACGCTGGTGCTGTTTGACGGCTCGCGCATCGTCCCGGCGGACCGCGCCAGCACCGTCAACGTGGATAACTTCCCCACCGCCCTGGTGCGCAGTGTAGACGTAGTGACCGGCGGCGCCTCGGCCGCCTACGGCGCCGACGCCATGGCGGGCGTGGTCAACTTCGTGCTCGACCGCGATTTCCAGGGCCTCAAGAGCAGCGTTTCCACCGGCGTCACCGAATTCGGCGACGGCTTCAACTACAGCTTCAACGTGGCGGGCGGCACCAAGCTCGGCGACAGCCTGCACCTGGTTGGCTCAGTGGAAGCGCGCCATGTCAATCAGATCTACCGCGATCCGCATGACACCGCCAACTGGAACAGCATCGGCTGGGTCATCAACCCCGCCTGGGTGTCGGCCACCGCCACGCCCGGCGTGCCGCAGCGCATCACCATGCCGCACGTACACTCGGCCACGCAGACCGCCACCGGCCTCATCAACCAGCCTGGTTTTTCCTTGAACCGCTATACCTTCTCTGAAGACGGCACCTATGTGCGCCCCTACATCAATGGCAACATCCCGGCCCGTACCGGCGCTGGCGCCAATGGCATGGAATCCGGCGGCCCCGAGGCCGATCTTGCGGAGCGCGCTTTCCTCAACGGCGCGTCAGGCGCCGAAGTGGTGCAGCGCAGCGGCTTCGGCGGCTTCAAGTTCGACTTCAGCGACAACACCCAGTTGTTCGGCCAGGTCATGCTGGGCCGTACCGAATCCAACACTTCGGGGCGTCTTGGCGGCCTTGAGATGGGGCAGCAATACAACGTGTGGGCCTATGTCGAAAACCCCTACCTGCCTGCCGTGGTGCGCGATGCGATGATTGCCGAGAACCGCACCCAGATCGAAATCCAGAAGATCGGCCAGGTGCGTATCCCTGGCCGCACCAACATTTCCGATGGCCGCAACGACAAGAACATCAGCCAGATGTGGTCGGCCACCGTCGGCCTCGAACACAACTTCGACAACAACTGGACCTTGCGCGGCACCTATCAATACGGCAAATCCCAGTTGACCTCGGCCGCCTACAACATACTGCGCATCGACCGCCTGGCCATGGCGATCGACGCGGTGCGCGATCCCAAGACCGGCGGCATCATCTGTAACGTGCAGCGCTACAACCCAACGCCGGATCAGTTGGCGGCGTCGATGGCGGGCCAGTTGGTGGCCACCACGCAGAACACGATCTACCCTGATGGCGTGCGCACGGTCGATTCGCCGATCTTCAACGACAACGCCATCCGGGACTGCGTGCCGATCAACATGTTCGGCCTCGCCAACGCCACGCCAGCCGGCGCCGATTACGTGCTGGACAACAAGATCGGCTGGCGCTATCTGGATCAGCACTTCGCCGAAGCGCTCTTGACCGGCAAGATCTCCGACGGCTGGGGCGCTGGCCCCTTGTCGCTCGCCGCGGGCCTCACCTATCGCAAGGAATGGTTCGACCAATGGAGCACGCCGATCGAAGGCGAACGCTCGCCCGCCAACGCGCCTGAACTGGGCATCCGTGGCATGTCCGCGGGCACCACCGGCGGCAACCGTTCGATGCACTATTTCTCCGCCACCAGTTGGGCCACCGGCGATTTCGACGTCTGGGAATGGTTCACCGAATTGAACATCCCAACCTGGGCCTCGGCTTCCGGCAACCAGCGCCTCGATACCAACGTGGCCTACCGTTCTTCCGATTACTCACATTCCGGTAGAATCGATAGCTGGAAGCTCGGCGCCGAATTCCAGGTGCTGGACGGCTTGCGCTTCCGCGCCACCAAGTCGCGCGACGTGCGCGAGCCCACCTTCGGCGAGCAGTTTGAATCAGGGGGGGGGGATCCAACATCAACGATCCGCAGTCCAAAACCTCGTATACCGTCACCGCGCTGAGCGGCGGCAACCCGAACCTGAAACCGGAAACTGGCGATACCTTGACTGTCGGCGCAGTGTGGCGCCCCACCTTCGCCAACTGGATCGACGGCTTCCAGCTATCGGCCGACTGGTACGAAATCGACATGAAAAACCGTGTCGGCTCGCTCGGCGCGCAGCGCATCATCGACGACTGCTTCGCGGGCGATCAGAGCCTGTGTGCCCTGGTCTTCCGCAACACCGGCACCGGGGTGATCGAGCGCGTGCTCAACGTCAACCTCAACACCGCGGCGGCACTCACCTCTGGCGTCGATCTTGAAGTGCGTTACGACTTCGAGCCGGATTTCATCGCCAATCAGGACGAACGCCTGAACCTGCGTCTCTTCGCCGGTTATCTGGGCGAAAACTCGGTGACTACCACCGTCTACCGCGATGATGTCGGCAGCATCAACAGCCCCAAATACAACGCCACGGCGACGCTCGGCTACGACATCGGTTCCTACGGCATCCGCCTGGTCGGCCGCTACATCCACAAGACCATGTACGACGTCACCTGGGTGGAAGGCCGCGACGTGGATAACAACTGGGCGGCGTCCTCGACCACCGCCAACTTGATCCTCAGCTACCGCGGCAAAACCGACGCCGGCAGTGCCTGGACCGCCAGCTTCAACGTCACCAACCTGTTCGACCGCGATCCGCCCATCTTCCCCTCGCAAAGCCAGCGCGGCGGCCAGCAAAACATCAGCAATTCCTACGACGCCTTCGGCAGACGCTATCAGTTGAGCCTGAATTACAGCTTCTAACCGCAGCCAATGCCGCCGTAAATTTCCTCCCCCGCTACGCGGGGGAGGATTAAGGCGGAGCCTCACACCAACACCATGCCAACGCCTTCATCCGAAGGGGGAGAACCTATGATCCATAATTCCCGGCGTTTCAGCGCCAATACCCTCACGCTTGCCATTTCCACTGCGCTTGTCACCCTGGCGCTCACGGCACAGGCCGCCGACAGCCCCTTGGAAGAAATCCAGGTTACCGGCTCGCGCATCAAGCTCACCGACGGCATGGTGCAACCGACGCCAGTCACCGCAGTAACCACGAGCGAAATGCGCGATTTCAACCCCGCCGCCTCCGTTTCCACCCAGCTCGACGCGCTGCCGCAGTTCCTCAATACCCAAACCGCGCAGCGCGGCGGCGGCACCTTGTTCGGCGATGCGGCAGGCTCGTATCTGAACCTGCGCAACATGGGCAAGCAGCGCACGCTGGTGCTGTTCGATGGCTCGCGCGTCGTGCCAGCCGACCGCGCCAGTACCGTCAACGTCGATAACTTCCCCACCGCCTTGGTGCGCACCGTGGACGTGGTGACTGGCGGTGCGTCCGCCGCCTACGGCGCCGATGCGCTCGCGGGCGTGGTGAACTTCGTGCTCGATCGTGAATTCGTGGGCCTCAAAACCAGCGTGTCCACCGGTTTGACCGAGCACGGCGACGGCTTCAACTACAACTTCAGCGCGGCGGGCGGCACCCGGATAGGCGAGCGCCTGCATCTGGTTGGCTCGCTCGAGCATCGTGATCAAGATCAGATCTACCGCGATGGCAAAGACATCAGCAGTTGGCAAAGCTGGGGCTTCGTCATCAACCCGGCCTGGGCCGAGTGGCGTGCCGCCAACCCCACCGCCGCCGCGACCCAAGCGCCCATGCCGCAGCGCCTGACCATGCCCAACGTCGTACACGCCACACAGAACCCGGCGGGCATCATCACCTCCACCAATGCGAATTTCCGCCTCAACGGCTATACCTTCACCGATGACGGCAGCGCGATGCGCCCCTTCATCAAAGGCGACTATTACTACAACGGCGCTGGCCGCAACCAGATGATGGCAGGCGGCCCGGAAGCCGACATCGAAATGCGCGCCTTCGACTCCGGCCCTTCCAGCAACGAAGTCGTGCAGCACAGCGGCTTCGGCGGCTTCAAGTATGACCTCACTGACAATAGCTCGATCTTCGGCCAGATCATGCTCGGGCGCACCGAAGCCAACACCTATGGCCGCCGCGGCAACCCCGAAATGGGCCAGCAGTATTTCGGCACCATCTACCGCGAAAACGCCTTCCTGCCAACGGAACTGGCGGCGGAAATGGACCGCTTGGGTCTGAAATCAGTACGCATCGACAAGATCGGCCAGGTGCGCACCAACAGCAACCTCAACTTCAACGACAACCGCAGCGATTCCAACATCAGCCAGATGTACTCCGCCTCGTTCGGCTTCGATCATGTATTTCAGAACGATTGGTCTTTGCACGGCAGTTATCAATACGGCAAGAGCCAACTGACCTCCGAAGGCCGCAACGTGCTGCGCGACGACCACTGGTATCTGTCCATGGACGCGGTGCGTGATCCCAAGAATGGCGCCATCATCTGCAACATCCAACTGCGCAATCCCACGCTGGCGGAACTGCAAGAAGCCGCGAAAGGCCAACTGGCGCCTACCGCTCGCACCACGGAGTATCCTTCCGGCCTGATGCCGGTTGACAGCGTGTTGGTGACGCCCGAGCAATCGATCCGTGACTGCGCGCCAATGAATGTGTTTGGCCTCGGCAATGTCTCGCAAGCCGCCGCCGGCTACATGGTCAGCAACAAGAAAGGCATCCGCGATCTCGATCAGCACTTTGCCGAACTCTTGCTCACCGGCAAATTGTCCGATGGCTGGGGCGCAGGCCCCTTGTCGTTCGCCGCGGGCCTCACCTATCGCAAGGAATGGTTCAACCAGATCACCATTCCGATCGAATTCGAGCACGCGCCGATCCAGGCGCCAGAAGTGGGCGTGCGCGGCGCCGCCGACGCCCTGTTCGGTGCAGAACGATCGATCCACCATTTCTCCGCCACCAGTTGGGCCACAGGCGATTTCAACGTATGGGAATGGTTCAGCGAATTGAACGTGCCGGTGTGGGCGTCGCGCTCGGGCGAGCAGCGCCTGGACGGCAACCTCGCCTTCCGTCAATCCGACTACTCGCGCTCAGGCAAGATCGACAGTTGGAAAATGGGTCTGGAATTACAGGTCTATAAAGACCTGCGTATGCGCATGACGCAAAGCCGCGACGTGCGCGAACCGACCTTCGGCGAGCTGTTCGAGGTAGGCGGCGGCGGCGCCAACGTCACCGATCCGTCCACGCGCGAGTCTTACACCATTACCCTGCTCAGTGGCGGCAATGCCAACCTCAACCCGGAAAAAGCCGACACCCTCACCGCGGGTTTCGTCTGGCAACCCACCTTCGCCAACTGGGTCGATGGTTTCCAGGTATCGGCGGACTACTACAACATCGACGTCGCCGATCGCGTGGGTTCTCTCGGCGCTCAGCGCATCATCGATGACTGTTTCGCGGGTGATACCTCGCTGTGTCAATATGTCACCCGCAATGCGGGCGGCTTCATCGACCGCGTCACCAATCCCAACCTCAACATTACCGACAGCCGCACCGCAGGCGTAGACATCGAAGCACGCTACAACTTCGAGCCCAATTTCTTCGCCAACCGCAGCGAAACGCTGAACCTGCGCGTACTCGCGGGCCGCCTGCTGGAAAACTCCACCACCACCACCGTGTACCGCGACGACCTCGGCAGCCAAAGCAGCCCCCAGTGGAACGCTACTGGAACGCTTGGTTACACCGTTGATAATTATGGAATGCGCTTGATCGCACGCTACTACGACAGCACCAAGATCAACATTCTGTGGACCGAAGGCGTGGAAGTGGATCGCAACCACATCGCCTCGCAAACGGTCCTCAACCTGGCCTTCGACTATCGCGGCCAAACCCAACGCGGCGGCAACTGGGTAGCCACCTTCAACGTCACCAACCTGTTCGACCGCAATCCGCCGATAATCCCCTCGGAAAACCTGCGCGGCGGTCAACAAGGTTTTGGCGGCGCTTACGATATATTCGGACGGCGTTATCAGCTTAGTTTGAACTATAGCTTCTGATGCCTCTCAGCTTCTGATGCACCTCAACACCCTCATCCACAAGAACGCTGGAGATACTTAAGGAGCGCCATCCCCCCCAACCTTCGCACGCACGTGTTCGGGCTGTACAAAGCAAAGGAGGGGGGGGTGTTCAAAGCAGCCTATCAAGCTCAGTAAGCAACCGATCGTTCTCTTCGGGTGTGCCGATGGTGATGCGTAGTTTGTCGTCGATGCCGGGGATGCGGAAATGCCGTACCAGAATTCCCACGTTTTTGAGCCCTTCGTAGAGTGTTTGCGCGCTGTGCGGTGCTGGCACTGTGGCGAGCAGAAAATTGCTTTGGCTCATGGGCGAGGCGAGGCCGCGCTGGTGTAATTGCTCGCGTATGCGAGCGCGTTCTTCACGCACACGGCGCCAGGTGGCGGCGGCGTAAGCGTGGTCTGCGATCGCGGCGTGTGCGAGTGTTTGCGCGATGAAATCGGTGTTGTAGCTGTCCTTGGTTTTGTACTGCATGGGATCGATCAGCGTGCGCGCGCCAATGCCGTAGGCCATGCGCAAACCCGCCAGGGAATAGCCTTTGCTGAAGGTGCGCAGCAGCACCACGTTGTCGCAGTCGCGGATCAGCGGCACACAATCGTGCCCGAGAGCAGGGTCGACGAAATCCACATAGGCTTCGTCGATCACCAGCACACCGCGAAATTCCTGCGCCAGTTGGCGCAGCGTGGCGGCGGGTGTGAGTGAACCCGAGGGCGCATGTGGATTCACCACGAAACAGAGGCTGGCGCCGCTGGCGTTGAGCTGCGCCGCGAAGCTGGCGGGCAGCGACCAATCGGGCGTGAGCGGAATGCGCTGCACCTCTGCGCCATGCGCGGCGGCGAGCACTTCATAGAGCGAATAGCTGGGGTCGGCCACGGCGATGCTCTGGCCCGGCTCGACGAAGGTGGCGAGCAAAAGGCGCAAGAGCTCATCGCCGCCATTGGTCACTAGCAAATTATCAACCTCCACCTGATGCAGCGCAGCCAGGCTCTTGCGCAAGGCAAGCGCGGTGGGCGGCGGATAGCGGCGCAATTGATCCACGCTGATGGCGGCGAGCGCGCGCGCCACGGCCGGCCCCGGCGGATAGGGGTTCTCGTTGGTGTTGAGCTTGATGATGTCGGGGCGCTCGGGCTGCTCGCCCGACACGTAGCCCTGCATGGCACTGATGTTCTTGCGTTCGTACTGCACGCGCTTTCTCCTGATTGAATGCTGGCTCGCCGCCTCAGCGCGGCGTTGGACGATCTGCGGACGAATAGGTAGCGAGACGTTGGCGCCAGCCGGCGAGCCAGCGCTCTTCACCACGCTCTAGCGGGGCATTGGCCACGCGCCGGGTGAGCATGGCGTCGGCGCTGGCGATGAAGGCATCGAGCGGGTTGGCAGCCACCTCTGGCATCGCTTGCAACACTTGCAGCAAGCCCCAGCCCTGGCCCTGGTAACGCTCCTGTGCGCGGGTGCCTTCGCCTTTGAAATGCACGTAGTCGATCAAGGCATAGAGGCCGCGCGGCGCCTCGCTCGCCGCCACGGCCACCAGTTTGCGTTCCAGCGCCGCGCGTTCCTCTGGCGGCACGGCGGCCAGCAAGCGCGGCGCAGCGGCATGAAAGCGCTGCACGATGAACGCGGTTTGCTCAGGCAAGGTGTCCCCGAGCAGTTCACGCAGCGCCGTCAGTTCGCTGCCCTCGCGCGCGTCGAGAAAACTGGCGCGATCCGGCCAGGGTTGGGTGAAGCCCTGCTGGGCGATCCAGGGCGGCAGCGCGTGGCCTGCTGCCGCGAGGTAGCGCAAGAGATCGGGAAAGGTTTCCTGATAAATGCCAGCCTGCCCCGCGCGGTACCAGATGAAGTGGCCGATGCCGAGCGAAGGAAACTCTTCGCCCGCGTTCCAACTGGTGAGGCAGGCGGGCACCTGGCTGCATTCATTGGCGTAGATGCGCGCGCCCAGCCAGTCGAGCTGCGCCGCCGTCAGCGTGGGCATGGTGAACTCCGCCTGGGCGAGGCCGCTCAGGGCAAGGAGGAGCAGGGTGGTACACAAGCGTGGCATCGAGGGCTTCTGGCGCGGGCAGGCTGAAAATAAAGAGGGGAGAATTTTAGCATAGGGCCGCAAACCCAGGCGGGGCATGGCTTTGCGCAAGCGGTGAGCGTAAGGCACGGCAATTCTCGGAATGTGCGCAAGGGCTCGCGTGCAAAGGTCGGTAAATTACGAGTGAAAATACGCATAGTGTGCCGTTTACCGAAAATTTATGCACAAAACGCTCTCGTGGTGGTTTAACCCTGATTTTTTCAGGGTTTTGTAATGATTGCGTAAACCATCTTCATAACTTATTGAAAATAAAAAAGAATTATTTGGGCAAACTTTGCTCAATCCTGGCCGAACCTTCATGCTTTTTGGGCTGTGGCGCTTAATCCCAAACTTATCCACAGGCTTATCCCAAAGGCTTGTGGAAAACCGCACAGTGCGTCGCTGTGCCTTGGCGCAAGGGGAGGCCGTAAGGGTCACAAAGGTGGTGAGCAGCGGGCAGTGGTATACTGTGCCCCGGTTTTGCGCGAGGTGTTCATGCTGGAAATCAACGAGGATATTCCTTTTCTTTGGCGGCTGAGTTCAGACGATGAGCCGGGCTTCAGTCTCGTCTCCATGGTCATTCCCTTCCCAGCGGGCGCCTTGGATCAAGAACATACCATTCCTACCAATGTTGTCAGCTTCAATGCCGAACTGGACGTGGAGGCTGGCGAAACCCTGGAGTGGAACGACGAAGACCTCAGCTTGTTCCTCGCGCTGTTACACGCCCGGCATGTGGTACACAGCAGCGAAAACACCAGAACCTACAAGGTGGACCTGAGCGACTCCGAAACCATCGAAATCATCCACATCGTGGCGGCCGCCGGTTTTGGCATGGCGCTGACGGTGGACGATCTCCTGGTCCACGACCCCGGCGACAGCCTGCAAGCGCCTCCAGAGCCCGGCATCGGCGCCAAGGTAACGCTGCACACCGTGGACGGCTACAAACGCGGCGTGGTGGTAGGGCACGAGGAAGA
>JAIRJU010000020.1 GCA_031260485.1 Pseudomonadales bacterium
CATCGATCAACACGTCCAAACCGGCGCGCGTCAGGTTGGCGGCAATCATCGCGCATTTGAGCGCGACGATGTGTTCACGCTCCGTCAGGTTCACGCCTTGCTGAAGCGCTTGTACCCCCTTGCGGCAGATACGTTCAAACTGCTCGCTGGTCAGGCCATAGCAGGTATCGGGGTTTTCGGGGAGCACGAACGCTACCAATTGCGTCTCGTCCTCGTTTTCCTGGTGCCGGAATAAATCAGGCAATAGGCCCTTCCCGTAGCCATCCCCATCAGCGTTGGTTCTGGCCTTGCCAACGCCCGGCAACCACAGCACCCGCTGTTCCGTGTCCAGAACACAGCAATCCCACACCTCACCGCCAAGTTCGACCCAGCCGCGCCATTTTGCCAGCGGCAGCGCCTGCTTCAGGAAGGCGGCAGAGCTTGCAGACGCCACCATGCGGGCGGCGACCTCGTCAAATCCGGCCTCGATCAATTCGATGAAATCGTTGTCGTGTTCGGTTTCGCGCTCAGTTTCATGTTCGGTTTCGTGTTCGGCTTCTTGCTTGGTTATGTGCTTTGACATGGTTCAACTCCTCAGATTTGATCTGCTATCCATGCGTACCAGCATCCTTTCTTATTCCCTTACCTTATTCCCTACCCTAACCGCTTTCCTACTTCTTACCTGCAAACGATCGCGTGTCATCCAGCCAAGATTCACGGATGCGTGTGGCCAGGGTATTGGCGGCTTTTCTACTGACGCCCAACTCCCGCGCCAACTGCGCGGAGGTCATGCCTTCGCGGGTGGTGGTCATCAGGTAAATGGCCATGAGCCATTTGTGCAGGTCGAGCTTCGATTCGCCCAGCACCGTGCCCATGCGGACACTGAAGTGTTTACGGCAATCCCGGCAACGGTAAGGCATGGGCCGATGGTCCTTGCACTCCGCGGCGTTGGTGCTGCCGCAGTGCGCGCAAACCGGCGTACCGCCCCAGCGTTTGGCTTCAAAGTAGAGCCGTGCGGCCTCTTCGTCGGGAATCTGGCTGAAAAACTCATACAGACTGCTGGTTTCAGGCTTGTTCATGATTGAGCTTCCTTTAGCGGTGTCAGATGGCGAACCAGGATTTGATCAGCCACGTTAACAACCTGCTGTTATTTATTGGATGCGTTTGACAGCACGAATGCCGCTAACACATCAGTTCTTGGTTAAAACACTTGCATATGCCCTTGTTCTAGCGTAATGTAACAATTGTTTACATTTGATGTAACAACTCATTACATTGTAAGTACTACCCTATCACTTATTTTTAGCCGAGTGCAAGCTCCTTTTTTGCTCATGATTAAAATTAATACCAGTACCGATGCCAAGAGCTCCAGTTCCTACCACCACGGCGACCTGCGCCAGGCGCTGGTGAACGCTGCCTGGAACAGCATTCAAGAGCAAGGGCCCGAATCTCTCAGCCTGGCAGCCTTGGCCAAGACGATCGGCGTCTCTCAAGCCGCGCCGTTTCGTCACTTCGCCGATCGCAGCTCCTTGTTGGCCGCTGTAGCCCTGCATGGATTCACCACCTTGTTCACACTGTTGACGGCAGCGGTCAATAACCCCCGCGGCAAAGGCTCTGCTGTATCGCGTTTCGCTCATGCTTATGCCAGGTTCGGCACGGAAAATCCCGCAATTTATCGCTTGATGCTGGCCTCATCGGTCATCGGCGATTCGGCAGAAGATACCGAACTGCGCGTAACCGCGCGGCGCAGCCTTCAGCTACTGATCGACACGCTAACCGATATACCCAACGCTCAGCTACGCCGGCGCCGAGCCGTGCATATCTGGGCGGCGCTGCACGGCGCCGTGATGCTGGGCAATCAGCATTTACTGGCTGCCAGCGCGGTTGCCACCTCCTTGACGGATCTCGTAGACACCATCATCACCAATTGAGCGATTACTCTCCATCCTGCAACTTGCGATAAAGCGATCTCACGCTGATACCCGCCGTTGCTGCTGCTTTTTCTTTGTCGCCGCCACAATACACCAGAAGCCGCCGCAAGTAGCGCTGTTCCTGTTCGCGCAGACCCACGAAGGGCTCTTCCAACGTTGGCGCCGGATGTGCGTCGCGTGAATCTATGCTCAGGCATTCGGTAATCACTTGTTGGTCGATGACATTGGTGTTGCTCAGCACCGCCGCGCGCGCGAGCAAGTTACGCAACTCGCGCACGTTGCCATGAAAATGTTGCTGCCGTAGCAGCGCCAGTGCGCTTTCGGTACAGGTATAGCCGTAGTCTGGGTAAAGCCGCCGCAACATTGTATCTACCAAAAGCGGTAGATCTTCGATGCGCTCACGCAAGGTGGGCAAGCGTATCGGAAACACGTTGATGCGGTAATAGAGATCCTGACGAAAGCGCCCTTCTGCTACCAGCGTTCGTAAATCCTTGTGCGTGGCGCAGATCAAGCGGAAATCGGTGCGCAGCGCCTGATTGGAGCCCACCGGACGGTAAGCGCCGGTTTCCAGGAGGCGCAAGAGCTTCACTTGCAATTCGAGCGGCACGTCGCCGATTTCATCCAAAAACAGCGTGCCGCCGTTGGCGGCTTCCGCCAGCCCTTGCTTGTGATTCACGGCGCCGGTGAAAGCACCTTTTACATGACCAAAAAGTTCACTTTCAAACAAAGTTTCCGTGAGCCCGGCACATTCCAGCGTCACCATCGCCTTGTGTCTGCGCGCGCTGGCGCGATGCACCGCCAACGCCGCCAGTTCCTTGCCAGTGCCTGATTCGCCCCACAGCAGCACCGCGGCATCGGCGGGGCCTACCCGCGTGATGTCGCGCACCAGGCGATTGAAGGCTAGGCTTTTACCCACCATCTGGTGGTGGTGGCAATCATCCGCTTGAGGGCTGGCGAGATTCACCGGTCTGAGCAATTCCACGAAATATTTCAGCGTGCCCGTAGCGTCATGAATCGGCACCAACTCCACATCCACATGTTCGCGGCCACGCGGTGTCTGGTGAATGTGCAGCACGCGCTCCTTGCGGCCGGAGTTGAGCGTCAAGGCCAGGGGGCAATCTTCGCCCGCTTGGTCACAAGGACGGTCATAACCGTGGGAAACCTGATAACAGCGCGGCGCTTCTCGCAACGACAAGGCGCCGAACTGGTTCTCATAAAGCGCGTTGGCGGCTAGTACGCGGTAATTGGCGGTGACAAGAATGGCTGGCACTTCGTAGCCATCGAGCATGGCGGCCAAAGCCGGGTTGAGGTCAGATACGATGAGTTGCATACCCGTATTCTTTACGGAAACTTTGCCATATCTGACAACATTGCCGTCATAGTTGGCAAGCTCATGCGACGCCAACGTCTCTTTGACAGAGACAAGCATCGTTCAAATCCTGTTTGGTAGTACATAAAAATTAAACATATCAAACAATTAAGTTTATTTTATGGATCATCGAGCCTGCTTGGCACGAACCCTGCTGTTGTTAACTCGATCTTGATGTTGTTAACTCGATCTTGATCTTGCCGCTCGTTCCCTTGGGAAGAAGGCTTGGGAACAAGGGAGCAAGATCGAACCTCGAGATCAAACCTATTGGTCAAACTCATTGATCAAACTTATTGAAGTTAGTCCTCTCTCACAGGAGCCGCCACGATGAGTGAACTGGACCCGCTACTGTTGGCCCGCCTGCAATTCGCGGCCAATATCAGTTTTCACATTCTGTTCCCCACCATTTCCATCGGCTTGTGCTGGGTGCTGCTGTACTTCCGCACGCGCTTCACACTCACCGGCGATCAGGATTGGGAACATGCCTATACCTTTTGGGTAAAGGTGTTCGCCCTCACCTTCGCCATTGGCGTGGTGACGGGAGTAACGATGAGCTTTCAATTCGGCACCAACTGGCCAGGGTTTCTCACTACCGCGGGCAACATCACGGGGCCCTTGCTTGGTTATGAGGTGCTCACCTCTTTCTTTCTGGAAGCCACGTTTCTCGGCGTGATGCTGTTCGGCAAGCATCTCATCTCCAACCGTATGCACCTGATCGCCTCCGCTCTGGTGGCGCTCGGCACCACGATCTCGGCTTTCTGGATTCTCAGCCTCGATTCCTGGATGCAGACACCCGCCGGGCATGTAATACGCGACGGCATCTACTATGCCGACAGTTGGTGGGCTGTCATTTTCAATCCTTCGTTCCCTTATCGCTTCAGCCACATGGTGGTGGCGTCCTTGCTCACTTGCGCTTTCGTGCTGATGGGCATCAGCAGTTGGCGTTTTCTGAATCGCGTGGATGGCCCCGCCACCTGGAAAGTGTTCAAGACCGGCGCCGCACTGGCTTTGGTGCTGGCGCCGCTGCAAATTTTCATTGGCGACTTGCACGGTATCAACACGCTCGAATACCAGCCGGCCAAGGTTGCAGCGATGGAAGGCTTGTGGAAAACCGAAAATGGAGCGCCGTTCACGCTGTTCGCGCTGCCAGATGAAAGCACCCGCAGCAACCGTTTCGCCATCGAGATTCCCTATGCCGCAAGCCTCATCCTCACCCATAGCGCCAGCGGCACGGTACGTGGTCTCGATGAGTTCGCGGAGCATCCACCGGTGTCCTCGGTGTTCTGGTCTTTCCGCGTCATGGTGGGCGTGGGGCTATTGATGCTCATCGTGGCGCTGTGGGTAGGCTGGACAGTGTTTCTGCGCAAAAAACCGCCTTCGGAGTTACTGCTGCGGTGTACTGCGTGGATGACGTGGTCTGGCTGGGTGGCAGTAATCGCGGGCTGGTGGGTGACGGAAATTGGCCGCCAACCCTGGCTCATCTATGACGAATATCTCACCGCGCAGGCAGTGGCCGATCATCCCGCGGGCACGGTGTTGACAACGCTGCTGGCCTGGCTCGTGCTGTATGGCTTCATCCTGTTTTTCTACATTCGCACGCTCAAATACATCGCCAGTAAACCCGCGGCGTCGCTGCAAAACAGCGCGCAGCATTACCCTGGCATTCTGTCGAAGAGGAACTGAGCATGGACTTCTGGCTACCTGTGGTATTCGCCGCCGTCATGGCGCTGGCGTTATTGGTGTACGTGATTCTCGATGGCTACGATCTTGGCATGGGCCTGCTCTTGCCCTTCGCCACCGACGACGAAAAAGAGCAGATGCTGGCGTCCATCGGCCCCTTCTGGGATGCCAATGAAACCTGGCTGGTGCTCGGCATTGGCGTGCTCTTGATCGCCTTTCCCGAAGCGCACGGCATCGTGCTCACCGCGCTGTATTTGCCGGTTACGCTGATGCTGTTGGGCTTGGTGCTGCGCGGCATCGCCTTCGACTTCCGCATCAAAGGCACCGCTGATCACAAACAGCTTTGGAACCACATCTTCACCGCGGGCTCCACGCTGACAGCGCTGGCGCAGGGCTGGATGCTGGGCGCTTACATCACCGGTTTGTCGCAGAGCGGGCTGAGCTTGCTGTTCTCGATTCTGGTGGCGCTCAGTATGCCGGCGCTCTACGTGATGCTGGGCGCGGCCTGGTTGCAGGCCAAAACCGCGGCGCCGCTGCGCCATAAAGCACGCGCCTGGGCGAGTGTCGCCTGGCTGCCGCTGGGCGTGTTCTTTCTGCTCGCCTCCATTGCCACGCCCTTGGTCAGCCCCACCATTGCCGCCAAATGGTTCGATTGGCCGCATTTTCTCTACCTGGCGCCAGTGCCGCTCTTGGCGCTCGCCGCCTACGTAATGCTGGGGCTGGATCTCTTCGTCAAGGAAGGCTGGCGCTGGACGCAGTTCACCTTGCTGGCGCTCTTGTGTCTTTTGTCCGCGGGCGGGCTTGGTTACAGCCTCTACCCCGATGTGGTGTTGGGGCAACTCACCCTGCACGAGGCCGCGGCCGCCAGCGATTCCTTGCTGTTCGTGCTGTGGGGCACCTTGGTGGCGCTGCCTTGCATCATCGGCTACACCTTGTTCGTCTATCGCCTCTTTGGCGGCGAACTGGGTGCGCAACACTATGAATAACCTAGAGTAATGAACAACCTAGAGTAATGAATAACCTGGAGTATCGGCATGACCGCAACAAACGCTAGTCACTCTCAACTCAAACCGGATGTCGCGGCGTTCTTCGACAAGGACACCTGGACCTTCTCCTACGTGGTGAAGGATCCCAGCTCCTCCGCCTGCGCCGTGATCGATTCCGTGATGGATCTGAACTATCCCTCGGGCACCATCAGCTTCAAGGGCGCCGACGCCATCATCGACTACATTCAGCGCCAGCGCTTGCAAGTACAGTGGCTGATCGAAACCCATGTACACGCCGATCATCTTTCCGCCGCGCCCTACATTCAGCAGAAAGTCGGCGGCAAGCTCGGCATCGGCGATCAGATCACCGTGGTACAGAATGTGTTCGGCAAGGTATTCAACGCGGGTACCGAATTCGCCCGCGATGGCTCACAATTTGACCATTTGTTCCACCCCGACGAACACTACCGGATCGGCAACCTCGACTGCCAGGCGCTGCATACGCCCGGCCACACGCCCGCCTGCATGACCCATGTCATCGGTGACGCCGCCTTCATTGGCGACACCTTGTTCATGCCCGATGTCGGCACCGCCCGCGCCGATTTCCCCGGCGGCAATGCGCGCACGCTGTATCACTCGATTCAGCGCGTGCTGAGCCTGCCGCCGCATACGCGGCTCTTCATGTGCCACGATTACCCCGAAGCCCGCGCCGTGGAATATCAAAGTTCGGTAGCCGACGAAATCCAGCACAACATTCATGTGCACAGCGGCATCAGCGAAGACCAATTCGTACAGCGGCGCGAGGCGCGCGACGCTACGCTGGAAATGCCGCGCCTGATCCTGCCCTCGCTCCAGATCAACATGCGCGCCGGCCATCTGCCGCCTGCGGAAGACAATGGCAAGGTGTATCTGAAACTGCCGGTCAACGCATTCAAGAAATAACCTGGGGGCTCATTATGGAACTCAAACGCTTCAACACGAATTTCACCGTATCGGGTCAAGTGAACAGCGCTGATCTCGGCGCATTGCGCGACGCTGGTGTGCGCCATCTCATTTGCAACCGCCCCGATCAGGAAGCGCCAGATCAACCGAGTTTCGCCACCTTGGCACAGGCCGCCACGGAAGCTGGCCTCGTGGCGCATCATCTGCCCGTGGTGCACGACACCATCAACAGCGCGCAGGCACGCGCCTTCACCACGCTGCTCGCGTCCCTCGATGGCCCGGTCCATGCGTTTTGCCGCAGCGGTCTGCGTTCCGCTACCTTGTGGGCACTGAGCCAGGTGCAGCAAGGCGCCAGCGTCGATGCCATGGTGCAGGCCGCCACCAGCAACGGCTTCGACTTCAAAAGTTTTCCCACGCGCTTCAAGGGCGTGATGGCGGAGCTTGGCAATGTTTTCAACGCGCTGCCGGTGCAGGCGCATTGCCCCATATTGATCGTGGGCGCGGGTTCTGGCGGCATCAGCCTCGCGGCCAGCTTGTTGCGCCGTGATCCGCTGGCGCGCATCACGCTGGTCGATCCCGCCGACACGCATTACTACCAGGCGGGTTTCACCTTGGTGGGCGGCGGCGTGTTCGATCTGGAACGTACTCGGCGGCCCATGGCAACGCTGATTCCACGCGGTGTCACCTGGATCAAGGCGGCAGTGACCAACTTTCTCCCAGAGCAAAATCAGGTGGTGCTCCACGATGGCACCACGCTCAGTTACGACCGCTTGGCGGTGTGCGCCGGCTTGAAACTGAATTGGGAAGCCGTGGAAGGCTTGTCTGGAACGTTGGGTCAAAATGGCGTCACCTCCAATTACCGCCCCGATCTCGCGCCCTATACCTGGGAGCTGGTGAAAAATTTCAAAGGCGGCAAAGCCGTGTTCACGCAGCCGCCGATGCCGATCAAATGCGCGGGCGCGCCGCAGAAAGTGCTGTATTTGTCGGCGGATCACTGGCAGCGCAGCAATCTGCTCGAGCGCACGCAAATCGACTTCTACAACGCTGGCGCGGTGTTGTTCGGGGTCAAGGATTACGTGCCTGCGCTACAGTCTTACATCGACAAATACCGCGCTACGCTGCACTTCGGCCACAACCTGGTGAAAGTGGACGGCGCCACCAAGATTGCCACGTTCGCCACGCCCGGCCCCGATGGACAGCCCACGCGCCTCGAGGTGCCTTTCGACCTGCTGCATGTCTGCCCGCCGCAGTGCGCGCCCGATTTCATCCGCAATAGCCCGCTGGCCGATCTGCAAGGCTGGGTGGATGTCGATCCCGCCACCTTGCGCCACCGCCGTTACGCCAATGTTTGGGGCTTGGGCGATGTCACCAACACGCCCAACGCCAAAACCGCCGCCGCCGTGCGTGTACAAGCGCCGATCGTGGCCTGCAATCTGCTGAACGATCTGCATGGCGGCGGCTCTACCTACACCTATGACGGCTATGGCGCCTGCCCGCTGACCGTGGAACGCGGCAAGATCGTGCTCGCCGAATTCGGCTACGGCGGCAAGCTGCTGCCCACGTTCCCGAAATGGCTCATCGACGGCCAGCGCCCATCGAAGCTCGCATGGCTGCTCAAGGAGCGCATGCTGCCGCCGATCTACTGGGACGCCATGCTCAAGGGCCGCGAATGGCTGGC
>JAIRJU010000230.1 GCA_031260485.1 Pseudomonadales bacterium
CGTCATCGAATACCAAACCGGCGGCGCCCTGAGTTGGGATTGAGCAAGAGAGATTGAGCAAGAGGATACCCGCATGGCCGATAAACAAGCGCTGGCCCAGAACGCCGAACAAGCGCTCATGACGCTGGAACAACTCAGCCAAACCCTGGAAGTCATGACCTGCGTGGTCGATCGCCTGAAAAACCACCTCACCCGCCAACTCTCGCTCAATGCCGAGTTGTTTCAAGACGAAGAGAAATTGCGCAAGGCCCAGGAGGCCGAACGCGCCGAAGCCGCCACACGATTGCAGCAAGAGAGCTTTGTGGTGGAAATTACCCAGCGAGAGATGGAGGAAGGGGGGAAACGGAAGAAAGTGGTGCATTGAAGCCTGGCAGTGAAACTTGGCAATGAAACTTGGCAATGAAGCCTGGCCAATACGAGGCGCCCCCCTCTTGATCGAACCCAAACTGCACTATACTCACCGCCGTCTCCTCAACCGCCACGGAATCACCCATGCGCCTCTCTCTTCCCTGTACTCTTCCCTGCAAACCGCTTCGTTCTGCAATCGCCGCTCTTACGTTCGCCGCGCTCGCCACACCGGCACTGGCTCACCACGGTTTTGGCCTGTACCAGATCACCATCAACAAATCCTGGTCGGGCACGTTGACTCGCATGAATCTGGTGAACCCGCACTCCTACATGGAACTGGACGTGGTTGATGACAGCGGCAAAACCCTGCACATGCGCTGCGAAATGCGCGCCGCCACCCTGATCAAGCGTTCCGGTTGGACCGCCGACATGTTCAAGGTAGGCGCTCGCGTGGAAATTGATGGCCACCCGCATCGTGATGATCCCACAGCGTGCTATGTCGAAACCTTCAAGATCGACGGCAAGGCCATGGGGCGCAACGACCAGTTGAGCGCGACCGACGTGGATACCTCAGAACGGCCGACACACCTGGCAGACGGCCAGATCAACCTCAATGGCGACTGGGCCGTGGAGCAAGCCGTGCTGACGCTGCCGCCAGATGGCGATCGCACCAAGGCCATCATGCTGCCCCGCAGCGTGAGCGCGGATTACTCCGCAGGCAAGATCACCCTGGCCGACATTCGCGCCACCGAGCCGCCACGCGCCAGAGTGGTCTACACCGACGCCGGCAAGGCCGCCGCCGATGCCTTCAATTCGCGCTCGCCGATCGACAACCCCTGGTACGCCTGCAAGCCCACCAGCCTCATCCGCGACTGGACCGCCGACTGGCCGATCAACCAGTTCCAGCAATACACCACCGATGCCGGCGAAAACGTCATCGACATCACTTATGGCCTCTACAACTTCCATCGCCGCATCCACATCGGCATGAAGGAACATCCGGCCACTATCGAGCCCAGCTATGCAGGGCATTCCATCGGCAACTGGGACGGCGACACCCTGGTGGTCGATACCATTGGCTTCGCCCCTGGCGTACTCTCGCCCCCCACCCGCAGCAGCGACCAGATGCACATCGTCGAGCGCTTTTCGATCGGCTCGGAGAATTCCAAGCTGGCGCTCAAGCGTGAATACTCCGTGACCGATCCCGTGTACCTGGCGGCGCCTTATGCAAGCTACGACGTGATGTACTTGTCGGAAACGCCGTTCGAGGAGCAGATCTGCAAGGAACTGACGCCAGAATTTCAGCAGTAAGTCAGAGCAATGGTGAGCGCCCCAGCGCTCACCTTCCTCCTGTTTTTTTACCTTTAAGGCCAGAGAGAAGCCCCTTATGAACTTCCGCACCCACGTTGCCCTCATCACCACGCTCGCCACGCTCACTCTAGTGCCAGCGGTGCAGACCCAGGCTGCCGACCGCCCTGCTCCGCCCGCGCCGCCGTCCTTGTTGTTCAAGGAAAGCTGGACCGAAACCAAGGAAGCCGTGCCGCTCGCACAGAACGTCGTCAGCAACCCCGCCCTCACCTTGACCGTGTATGGCGCGGCGCCGGAAGTGAACAGCGAAGGCGGCACGCCGCACGTATGGACAGGGCTGTGCTCGCCGGCCTGCGCCGTTACCTTGAAACTCAAGGACAGCTACGCCGATCTCAGCGGCAAAGCACACATCAAATGGTATTCCAAAACCTCCGGTTTCCATGAGATCCGCCCGATGGTGAAGCTGGCCGATGGCACCCTGCTGGTCAGCAACTTCGCCGATGCCTATACCTACGACTATCGCACCGTTGAGTTCTATCCCGCCGATATGCAGTGGCTAACACTGGACCCCGCCACGCTCACCACCAAGGGCCAATTACGCACCACGGTGGATTTGAGCAAAGTGGACGAAATCGGCTTCGTGGATCTCACGCCAGGCAGCGGACACGGCCTTGGCGGTTTCTCCAACGTGGGCTGGATCGAGGTATACGCCAACGCCACGCCGCGCTAAGTTCGGCCAGCTAAGTTCGGCCAGCTAAGTTCGACCAGCTTAAGTTCGATCACCAGGGCGGCGCAGGGCCCAGCATCAGAGCACCTCACTGCGCCGCCTCCTCTTTATCAAGACCCGCCCGTGAATTACTGGCTAATCAAATCCGAACCCTACGAATTCAGTTGGGCGCAATTGCAGCAAGACCAACGCACCGACTGGACCGGCGTGCGCAACTACGCCGCGCGCAACAACCTGCGCGCGATGAAGCAAGGCGACCTCGCGTTTTTTTATCACAGTAACGTCGGCCAGGAGATTGTCGGCATCGCCAAGGTGCTGCGCGAGCACTTTGTTGACGCCACGGCGACGCAAGGCGATTGGTCGGCGGTGGAATTCGGCCCACATAAAGCCTTGCAACAGAGCGTGCCATTGAAAACCTTGAAGCAGAATCCGTTCTTCAAGGACATGGACTTGGTGCGCCTGGGCCGCCTCAGCGTCGGCAAGGTAACGCCAGAGCAGTTCGCCAGAATTTGCGAACTGGGAGGCGTCAGGGTTTGAGGCTCGGGCGCCTGTCTTTTTTGGCGGTGTAAGCTCGTAACACATTGTTCATCAGGCTTTGCCAGCCAGGCCCCTGCGCTCGGTACCACGCCAAAATAGCCTTATCCACACGCAGCGCAATCTGCTCCTTGCCCTCGCCTGCGGCCAGCGGGGGGCGGCCACGTTTTTTGCGTAGCTCTTCCAGCCCTGTATGTTGGATAGCGCCAGACCAGAACGTGGCGGTTGCCGCCTTGTTCTTGGCATCATAAGGAAGCTCACCCTTGCGGGTAGGTGATGAAGTAGGTTTCTTGCTCATAAGGTAATGCCTCGCGACAGGAAATCAGCCGGGGACCATCTTCTCTATCGGTCCACACCAGAACCACGACCACCCCGCGCATCAGGCCCAAACTGATGAAACGCTGCTCGCCATATTCACGGCCGTCTTCACGGGTCAACATGGGGTAATCGAACACTTCCAAACATCGGGGTAGATCGACCTGGTGCTTCTTCAGATTCTTGGCGCGTTTGGCTGGGTCGTGGCTCATATAATTTACGCATATGCAATAAAATAACATCCTGTTCGAGATAGAGCAAGTGCCTATAACTGCTCATACGCCAGTAAAGCCGCACTTCCCCAGATTCTCCAATTTTTTTACTGGCGGCTCTGCGCCTTTACTTAACTTTTGGCGCGCCTTCGTGCACACCTTCTTTATGTTCCTTTAACCCAAATTGCCGCTTACGCCCGCTAGCATTTCGCCAGCATTTGCGAAATCCGCGAAATCACGCTATCAAGGCCATGCCGTTCATCGGCAAACCTTGTGATTCAATCACTACCCGTAATCCCTTGTGCTTTTTCACACCGTTCGGAGATGAATTCCATGGCTCAACTAATGAAAGCCGCCGTGTTCGTGGAACCCGGCCGCATCGCGCTCGAAGAGCGTCCCATTCCCGACGTAGGTCCGCTCGATGCGCTCATCCGCATCACCACCACGACCATCTGCGGCACCGACGTTCACATCATGAAAGGTGAATACCCGGTACGCCCTGGCCTGATCATCGGGCATGAACCAGTGGGCATCATCGAAAAACTCGGCTCTGCCGTCAGCGGCTTCGCCGAAGGGCAGCGCGTCATCGCGGGCGCGATCACGCCTTCTGGCTATTCCAATGCCTCGCTATGCGGCTGCGGCTCGCAATGCGGCGGTCATGGTGGAATGAGTGGTTGGAAACCGCTCGGCGGCTGGCGCTTCGGCAATACCATCGACGGCACGCAGGCCGAATACGTATTGGTGCCCGACGCCATGGCCAACCTCGCCGTGATACCCGAGGGCCTGAGCGATGAGCAGGTGCTGATGTGCCCCGACATCATGTCTACAGGCTTCAGCGGCGCGGAAGCGGGCAATATCGCCATCGGCGATGCGGTGGCGATATTCGCGCAAGGGCCGATCGGGCTATGTGCCACGGTGGGCGCCAAGCTGATGGGCGCCTCCAAGATCATCGCGGTGGAACGCATTCCGGCACGCGCCAAGGTGGCGCTGGCGATGGGCGCCGACCACGTGGTGGATTTCAGCCAGGTCGATCCAGTACAGGAAATTCGCCGTCTGACCGATGGCCGCGGCGTGGACGTCGCCATCGAAGCGCTGGGCACACAAGGCACTTTTGAATCCGCGCTGCGCGTGTTGCGGCCCGGCGGCACGTTGTCGTCGCTGGGCGTGTATTCCACCGATCTGAAGATTCCGCTGGACGCTTACGTGGCGGGGCTCGGCAATCACCGCATCATCAACACACTCTGCCCTGGCGGCAAAGAACGGATGCGGCGCTTGATGGACGTGGTGGCGTCCAAGCGTATTGATACGCGGCCCTTGGTGACGCATCGCTTCCGCTTGGACGACATCGTGGAGGCTTACGATTTGTTCGCCAATCAGCGTGATGGCGTGCTGAAGGTGGCGATTACGCCGTAAACCCCCGCATGAGGCGGCGGCCCCCCTTCGCGCGCAAGGGAGGCAGGCAGGGAGGCGCAGGCAGGCAGGGAGCCGTCATGCACGTGGCGCCTCGTCGCGCGGCGGCGGCAGAAATGGCTCGCGGCCACGCCGCGCGCGCAGCCAGTTCAAACCATCGAGCACCTTGCGGCGGCTCACCAACCAACGCTCGAGCCGGTATTTGCCTGGAAAGTCCATCAACATCAGCGCAATGCACATCGTCAAAAGCCCTTGCCCCGGCAGCACCAGCATGGCGATGCCGAGCAAGAGCAGCACCAGGGCAAACCCATTCTTCACCAGCAGTAGCGCATAAGCCACGAGCGGATGGCGCCGCTCGCGCAAAAACCGCTGGCGCCGATCCAGCAGAAAATAATCGGCAGGCAACCAGATGACAGCAAACGGCAGCAGCAACAGCGAGCCGATCGACAGCAGCATCGCCAGCACCAAAATCCATAGGTTGTCATGCAAAAAAACGAGTAGCGCCGCCACGGCATTTCCGCCTCCGCCTGGTTAACGGCGCCAAGCATAAACCAGCGGCGTTAACAAAATCAGTGCGCCCTGCTACGCTGGCCGCCTCTACAGCGTAAGTTCTCATGCAGTTCAGTGTTCTCACCTACAACATTCACAAAGGTTTCAGCGGCGGCAACCGCCAGTTCGTGCTGCACCGTATGCGCGAGTTGCTGCGTGAGGTGAACGTGGATGTCGCGTTGTTGCAGGAGGTGCAAGGCGAACATCTGCTGCATTCGCAGCGCATCCGGCATTGGCCGGATGTGTCGCAGTTTGAGTTTCTGGCCGATGCGGTGTGGCCGCATTATGCCTATGGCAAGAATGCCATCGCCGATGGCCGCCATCATGGCAACGCGGTGTTGAGCAAGTTTCCGTTTCAACATTGGGGCAACATCAATCTCTCACCTTGGCGCTTCGCCAGCCGCAGTTTGCTGCACGGCACTGTCACGCTGGCAACCGGGCAACGCCTGCACCTGGTGTGTCTGCATCTTGGACTCATCAGTCTGGAACGGCGCGATCAGTTGCGGCGGCTCAACCAGCACCTGCATCAGACACTGACAGAGCACGATGCGGTACTGGTGGGCGGCGATTTCAATGATTGGACCGGCCGGCAGGTAAAGCGCTGGCTCGATCCTGCGCTGGGCTTGCGTGAGAGCTTTCACCTGCACCATCAGCGCTTTGCGCGCACCTTTCCCGCGCGCTGGCCGCTATTGCGTGTGGATCGGCTGTATTTTCGCGGGCTCGAACTGCTGGAATGCCAGCGCCTCGATGGCGCGCAGTGGCGTGAACTCTCCGATCACATCCCGCTCTTGGCGCGTTTCAACACCCATTGAGCGCCTTTGTGCGCGCTATCGTGCGCCCACTTAACCAAAATCAATACCTTCAAAACGGCGCGACATTCTAATAGTCAGCGCAAGTTTCAAATTCAAGGAGTTGTTCATGCCAGCCTTCAAGCGCTTTCTGGTGTTTGGCGCCCTCGCCGCTTCCCTGCCTGCTTTCGCCCACGAACCAGGCCAAATCATCGTTCGTATCGGTGCCACGGCAGTAGCGCCACACGATAAGAGCGACAATCTTGCCCTCGATAATCAGTCCTTGAGCTTGAGCGGCGGCCATTCAGGACTCAGCGTCAACAGCAACGTACAACTTGGCGCCGCCATCGCCTATCAAGTGGACAAGCAGTTCAGCGTGGAACTTCTAGCCGCCACGCCATTTCACCACGTCGTTTCCGGCACTGGCGAATTGCAGGGCCTCGACATCGCCAAGGTTCGTCACCTGCCGCCCACGCTGAGCCTGATTTATCACTTTCCCGAAACCGCCAACCTGCAACCTTACGTCGGGGCAGGCATCAACTACACCACGTTCTTCAAGCAAGAACTCACCGCCGCTGGCGCAGCGGCGCTTGATGGACTCGGACTGCACAATGGGCGCGTCGACGCCGACAACTCCTGGGGCCTTGCGCTGCAAGTGGGCGCGGATTATCACCTCACCCCAAGTCTGTTGCTCAACGCCTCCGTGCGCTGGATCGACATCAAAACCAAGGTCACGCTCAGCTTCGCCAATGGCTCGCAACTGAGCACGAAGCTGGACGTCGATCCTTTCGTTTACTCACTGGGACTAGGCCTGGTGTTCTAAAGAGGAGCAGCAACAATGAAACAGAATGTAGGAATTTTCGACGCCAATCTGCGCATCGCCTTCGGCGCGGCCATCATGGTCATGCTCTCGATCTACGGCAGCGCCTGGGCCTTGGTGGGGCTGGTGCTCATGGCCACCGGCTTCAAGCATTGGTGCCCGCTGTACACGCCGCTCGGCTTCAACACCTGCGAAACGAAATAACGCGACTCTACCAGGGATTCCAGAAAGGCTGAGGCTTTCTGAAGCGGTGCACAGGGCATAAAGGGAACGGCGACGCCACAGGAGTGGCGGGCGGTGATGGCGAGGTTGCCGTAGCAATGCCGTCCCTTTATGCTGCTGGCTGCTCTTGGAATCCCTCATGGTCATCAGCCACACCGACGCTGACGCCACTGTCGTCACACTGCTGCCGAATCGCTCCGCCACCTGGGTGCAAACCCGGCTCTTCGTATTGGTGGTTTGCGCCACCACGCTCGTCATCGGCCTATTCTGGACCTTCATGGGCGCGTGGATGGTGCTGCCCTTTTCCGGCCTTGAAGCCGCGCTCGTCGCCTTTTTCATGTATCGCGTATGCCAGGGCACTTATCAGCGGCAGGTGATTACCTGCGCGCCAGAGCAAATCGTGGTGCAATTTGGCACACATTTTCCCAAGCGCAGTTGGACATTAGCGCGCAGCAGCGCGCATCTCAGCCTCACCGATGCGCCGCATCCGCTCACACCACGCACACTGCGCCTGGTGGATGCCGCGCACGACATTGAACTTGGGCGCTTTCTCAACCAGGAAGATAAAGAAGACGCCCTGCGCGCCCTGAAGCAAACCGGCCTTTATGTGCGCCATTTCAATGCCGATGGCCGCCAGCAGTTATGACGCAAGGCACTTGCTACGGCTGCTCACCCTGCGCCACCGGACGCGCCGGATCGGCCACCCACTCGCTCCACGAACCGGCATAAAGCGCAGGCACCGTCAGCCCCGCCAGCTTCATCGCCAGCACGTTATGGCAAGCGGTAACGCCGGAGCCGCAGTAGCACACCACAGGCAGCACACAAGACGCCACAGAGGCAAACTGTCGTTCCAATTCCGCCTTGCTACGAAACGTACCATCGGCGTTGAGATTTTGATTGAACGGTAAATTACGCGCGCCAGGAATGTGGCCAGCCACAGGGTCGATGGGTTCCATCTCGCCGCGATAACGCGCCGGATCGCGCGCATCGAGCAACACCTGACGCCCGCCGCCAATGCCATCAACCAGCACCTGCGTCACCAAGGGCGGCAACGTAGCATAGTGATTCGGCGCCGCGTGCGGCAGCGCTGGCGCCACCTGACTGAGCGGCTGACCCGCACGCTGCCAGGCAGCGATGCCGCCGTCGAGCACGGCTACTTTGTCGTGGCCGATCCACTGCAACATCCACCACAGCCGCGCCGCAATCGCTCCACCGGCATCGTCGTACACCACGACCTGACGCTCTGGCGTAAGCCCCCAGCGCAGCACATGCGCAAGCCATTGGCCGCGCGGTGGTAGCGGATGCCGGCCCGTCTTGCCCGGCGTGTGCGGCAGGCTCAAGTCGTCATTGAGATGCGCATAGAACGCGCGGGGAATATGGCCTTGCGCATAGGCGCGTGCGCCAGCGGTGACATCGGCCAAGGAAAAACGGCAATCGAACACGGTAACGGCGTCGTGTTCGAGCAGGCTAGCCAACTGCAACGGCGAAATCAGGGTATTCATAGACGGCTCCCAAACGAAGAGGAAACATTATCCTGGCAGTGCATGGCGCTGTCAGCTAGCGCGCCAGGCGCCCAACACTAGTCTATCCAACACTGCCCTATCCAACACTACCCTATCCAAGCCACCCCCCGCGAACGCGGGAATGACTACGCCAGACAGAGGTGCTGAAATGATCCGGCAACTCAGTGACCGCTTCACGTCTGCATAACGTTGGTTTGAGGAAAACATGATCCTGCAAGCAAGACATTGGCAAGCCCCTGCTCTGGGTAATGACCACCTTCTCAACATCGTCAAGGTCATCGTCATAACAGACGCGCTACTGATGCGCGATGGCTTAGTGCACGCCCTTGGGCGACAGGCGTCGATGCGCGTCATGGATGCGGCAGCAACGCCGGACGAAGCGCTGGGGGCCATAGCGAAGCGGCTGCCCGCCGTGGCGCTGCTCGATCTGTCCATGGCGGGGTGGCTCGACATTCTGCTGGCAGTGCGCCGCGCCGCACCGCACCTGCATGTGGTGGCCTTTTCGGTCGGCGACAATGATGACGATCTCCTCACCTGCATCAAGCTCGGCGTGGTCGGGTTCGTGCCCAAGCACGGCACCATCACCCACCTCGTGGCGGCCTGCGAGGGCGCGCTACGGGAAGAAGCGCACTGCTGCCCGCGCATCGCCGCGCGGCTCTTTCATCGGCTCGCCGCGCTGGCACCAGCGGCTGTCAGCGACGCCACCCCCGCCGCCGCGCCTTTGCTCAGCCCGCGCGAATTGGAGATCGCCGAACTTATCGACAGCGGGCTGCCCAACAAAGCCATCGCGCAACGCCTGTCGATCGGACTGGCAACGGTGAAGAACCACGTGCACAACATCTTGCAGAAACTGCACGTCACCACGCGAGGAGAAGCCGTCGCGCTGCTGCGGCACCCGCCCGCACCCGCCAGTGCGGGGCAGCGCGCAGCAGCAGAACCCAAGCTGCCGGTGCCGAACCCTGAGCGGGCGCTGCCGCCAGCCATAATCCGCTGGCCTGAGAGGGACGCATGAGTTCCCCCCTAGCCATCGGCGCCGTCAGTGCCGTGCTGCGCGATTGGCTCGACAGCAGCATGAACGAGGCTGGCCAGGCGATCGGCACCACCATCAACGTCACCGCCGTCGCGCCCGATACGATCAATGTCGAGAATGGTGAAGACCTCCCGCGTCTGAACCTGTTTTTGCATCAGGTGAC
>JAIRJU010000101.1 GCA_031260485.1 Pseudomonadales bacterium
AACATCAGTTGTGCCTTCGGTCTTCCGCGCATCATTGTCCTCGTCGTGTCCATACCCTATACGACAAAGATGGGAATACTTTCAAATAATTCAATGAACTTCTAACTCAGGACACTAGTATCCCACCACCTAGTCCCATCTCTTTGCTCCTTCCAGGAAGGTCGGTAGCTTCTCAAAGGATGGAAGCATGGGTCAATTTACAAACTCCAATATGAGGGTAAAGGTAATGAGAGAACTTAATGATAGTGAGGTGCTCTTGGTTTCTGGGCAAGGCTCGGGGGCTTTTCTTGGTGGGGCAGCTGCTCTAGGTATAGGGATTTTGGGTATTATGACGGGCGGAACTGTGCTTGTTGTAGGAGGGTTGTTGGGGGCGGCAGGAGGAATTGGTGTTATGGTCGAGGAGACATTAAGTTTATGGGATAAGACTGCAAAACAAATAGAGTCTCAAAGTAGTCGTTATTGAGAAGTTGGTAATTTGGAGAGCGATGAATTTTTTGAGGCTTAGCACGGATGCTTGACTCTTAGCTGCCATCAAAGCACAACGCCCCTATCATTGGGGCGTTGTTATTGGCTTATGATTTGGTGGCATAACCTGTGCAGGAACTGTTGGGTTGGTTATTGCATGATATTGATAGAGCCTGTTCAACTGCACCGTCGTCACCTACTTGCCTAAAATCTCCTGCACGCCTTGCTCAAAAGGCTCGCCCACGTAGCCGCTGTCGCATAGCACGCGCAGCGTCTTCTGGCAGCGATCCAACGCCTTGAGCGCTCCCTTGCGATCGGTCACATCCGCCGTGGTGACCGCCGTGGCATGGGGCAGCCCTTGCGTATCTACCGCAATATGGCGCTTGATGCCCGAGACTTTCTTGCCCGCGTCATAGCCCTTGTGCTTGGCCGTGTCAGTGTTCTTCACGCTCTGCGCATCCACGATCAGATATGAAGTACACCCGTTGTGCCCCTGTTTCTCGCGGGCCGCGCCAACCTGTAACTTTTCATGGCCTGCTCCAGCAAGCTACCTCTTTGCGCGTTCACCGCGCTCCATAGTTGAAAGCACGCATGGGACCGTGCGCCACTTGGGAAAGTCACTGGGCAGCGCTAGCCACTGGCAGCCTGTTCGCAGCAAATACAGTACGGCACAGAACACGTCTACAGATCCGCCTTGTGCGGGGCGGTCTTTCTGCGGGCTGCTTCTAGCAGGGGGGAGAATGCGCTCAAACTGAGCACGAGTGATATGGCTGGGATTAGGAGCGTCTCATCCCGAGAGTATTCACCATTTGATGGGGGGCTTTGAGCAGGTTCTTATTGAAATTTAAGTATTGCGTAACCAATGACAATGGCGGATAAATTAAATATAAAAGCCTCTATAGTTAGGTGGTACAGGAATTTTTTTAAACTTCTTTGTGGTAAAGCTTGGTCCTCGAATTTCCACTGTCGACTCAAAATCCATAAAATTTGGTTTGTAATAATAACCCCTCCAAATGGGAGGCCAAGAGTTTGTGAAAAATATGCAAGTACTGATATGGAGCTAAGAATTGCCATTAAACGATAGATATCAAAGGAATTATTAAAAAAATACTCTCTTGTTTTAATTTTGCTTCCCAAGTCAAGATGGTTAATTTTTATAATTTTAAAGTAAATAAATTGAAAAAATATTAATATCAATAAAGCAAGAAAAATTAAATATTCAGCGCTCATTTCCATAATCCTCGAATCTGGTGAACTGAGATGTGTTTCCACCCTTTGAGGGTTTGCCGGTTGGGCTGGGAGGCGCAAAGAGATGGAACTTAAGTAATGCGATGTTGGACAAGCTGGCAGTGGATATCAAGATGCCGCAGCAGATTGGGGAGTCTTGTGGTTTCTGGCACGCCTCACTATAATCGCCGACCTTTTACGGTTGGATGTACGCATAGGCGCGTAGCTCAGTTGGTTAGAGCGCTTCCTTGACATGGAAGAGGTCACCAGTTCGAATCTGGTCGTGCCTACCATCCGACTTGGCCCCGGCAGAGATCACAGACGTTCTCCCCCTGTTTCAGCCTGCTCTCGCACTATTGCGGGGCTTGTTCTTGTTCACTGGCCGGACGATAGACACTCCGAGCACCTTATGGTCACGATTACGCTTCCCGATGGAAGCACGCGCAGCTTCGACGCCCCTGTAACGGTCTACCAGGTCGCCGAGTCGATTGGGCCTGGCTTGGCCAAAGCGGCTTTGGCGGGCAAGGTGGGTGGTCAACTGGTTGATACCTCCTGCGTGATCGAGCAAGACACCGCGCTCGCCATCGTCACCGCGCGCGATGCCGAAGGCATCGAGGTGCTGCGCCATTCCAGCGCGCACTTGATGGCCAACGCGGTACAGAATCTGTTTCCGGGCGCAGAGGTCACGATTGGTCCTGTGATCGAAAATGGCTTCTATTACGACTTCGCCTATGAGCGCCCCTTCACCGCCGACGATCTCAGCGCCATTGAGCAGGAAATGGAACGGCTGGTAGCATCTGATATAAAAGTCGAGCGTTCCATTATGTCGCGCGCCGACGCGGTGGCCATGTTCACCGGCATGGGCGAGCGCTATAAAGTGGAAATCATCGCGTCGATTCCTGGCAGTGAGGCGCTGTCGTTCTACCGCCAGGGCGCGTTCATCGACCTCTGCCGCGGCCCGCATGTGCCGTCGACCGGCCACCTCAAGGCATTCAAGCTGATGTCCGTGGCGGGCGCCTACTGGCGCGGCGATTCGCGCAACGCCATGTTGCAGCGCATCTACGGCACTGCCTGGGGCGACAAGAAAGCGCTCAAGGATTATCTGCACCTGTTGGAAGAAGCCGAGCGCCGCGATCACCGCAAGATCGGCAAAAAGCTTGATCTCTTCCATTTGCAGGAAGAGGCGCCGGGCATGGTGTTCTGGCATCCCAAAGGCTGGACCATCTACCAAGTCATCAAGCGCTACATGCAGGAGCTTTGGCAGCAGAACGGCTACCAGGAAATCAACACCCCGCAATTGGTGGATTATTCGCTGTGGGAAAAATCCGGCCACGCGCAGAAGTTCAAGGACGAGATGTTCAGCGTCGAATCCGACAGCCGCATGTACGCGATCAAGCCGATGAACTGCCCCTGCCATGTGCAGGTGTTCAATCAAGGCCTCAAGAGCTACCGCGATTTGCCGCTGCGTCTCGCCGAATTCGGCGCCTGCCATCGCTACGAACCTTCGGGCAGTATGCACGGCCTGATGCGCGTGCGCAGCTTTACGCAAGATGATGCGCACATTTTCTGCGCGCGAGGGGACATCCAGAGCGAAGTATCGAATTTCATCGCGCTGGTAGAGAAGGTATACGCCGACTTTGGTTTTACCGATGTCACGCTCAAGTTGTCCACGCGCCCGGTCAACCGCGTTGGTGCCGATGACATCTGGGACGAAGCGGAAGCCGCGCTTGAAACCGCGCTCAACAACACCGGCAAGAATTGGGATTTGCAGCCCGGCGAAGGCGCTTTCTACGGCCCCAAGATCGAGTTCACACTGAAGGACTGCATGGGCCGTAACCGCCAGTGCGGCACGATCCAGGTGGATTTCTCCACGCCGGGCCGCCTGGGCGCCGAATACGTGGCCGAAGACAACACCCGCCACACGCCAGTGATGCTGCATCGTGCCATCTTCGGCTCCTTCGAGCGTTTCATCGGCATTCTGATCGAACATTACGAAGGCTCGTTCCCGGCTTGGCTGGCGCCGACGCAGGTCATGGTAATGAACATTACCGACCGCCAGGCCCAATACTGTGAACAAGTAGTGAACTTATTGAAAAACAAAGGGTTCCGCGCCGAAGCCGACTTGAGAAACGAAAAGATCGGCTTTAAAATCCGCGAGCACACGATTCAGCGCATTCCCTATCTGCTCGTTGCGGGCGACAAAGAAGTGGACGCCGGCACACTGGCCATCCGTGATCGCACCGGCAAGGATCTGGGTGTGCGCACGCTGGCCGAGGTGGAAGCGTTGTTGCGCGAAGATGTAGCGCGGTTGGGACGCTTGAGCGTCTGATACACGCAAAACCAATTCAATCAATCTTATTAATCTGGAGTTACGACTATTAAGCGGGAAGACGGCAAGAGCAAGCGCACACCGGTCAATGAAGACATCAGCATTAGCCCGGTGCGGTTGATTCTCGACGATGGCGCTCAGAAAGGCGTCGTTTCGATTACGGAAGCGCTGGAAATCGCGCGCGCCGCCAGGCTTGATCTGGTGCTGATTTCTCCCGAAGCCGATCCGCCTGTTTGCAAGGTGATGGACTACGGCAAGCATGTCTTCGAACTGAAGAAGCAGCGCGCCGCCAACCGCAAGAAACAAAAAGTCGTCCAGATCAAGGAAATCAAGTTTCGTCCAGGGACGGAGGAAGGGGACTATCAGGTAAAACTACGCAACCTGATCCGTTTCCTTACCGATGGGGACAAGGCCAAGGTAACCCTGCGGTTCCGTGGCCGGGAACTCGCCCATCAAGAGATCGGGGCCGAGCTGTTGCAGAGATTGAAGGAAGATCTCGCGGAGCACGGAACAGTAGAGCAGGAAGCGAAAATGGAAGGCAGACAGCTGACCATGGTGCTGGCCCCCGGCAAAAAGAAGAAGTAAGAGCACATTCAACCTTACTTGTCGAGTCGATTTCGATTGACCCGCTGAGCGTGGGAAAGGTGGCTTTTACTGTTCATAAATTCGAACGGTCAACGTAGAAGATCGTTCCAAATGCGGAGTACGACAATGCCGAAAGCTAAAGTACACAGTGGCGCTTCCAAGCGCTTCAAAAAAACCGGGTCTGGTTTCAAACGCAAAAGCGCGTTCAAAAGCCACATCCTCACCAAGATGACTACCAAGCGTAAGCGTCAGCTACGGGGTACGTCGGCGATTCATCCGTCCGACATCACCCATGTCAAGCATATGTTCCGTCTGGACTGAGTGAGGATTTGAATCATGGCTCGCGTAAAACGTGGCGTCACTGCACGCCGTAGACACAAAAAAATCCTCAAGGCCGCGAAGGGTTATTACAACTTCCGCAGCCGCATTCTGCGCATGGCCAAGCAGGCGGTGACCAAAGCCGGTCAATACGCCTACCGCGACCGTAAGCAGAAAAAGCGCGTATTCCGCGCGCTGTGGATTACCCGTATCAACGCGCAGGCGCGCGTACACGACCTTTCCTACAGCCGTCTCATCGCCGGTTTGAAGAAAGCGAGCATCGAGCTTGATCGTCGCGTACTCGCTGATCTGGCCGTTCACGACAAGGATGCCTTCGCCGCGATCGTGGCGAAGGCCAAAGCCGCTCTGGCTTGAGTCTTGCCCGCCGCCCCTTGGGTCCTTGCGACCCAGCGGGTGGCGGGTAGTATTTGTTCGTCTCTATGAATACCTTGCAACATCTGACCGACGCCGCTCTTGCCGCCGTGAGCGCTGCTGTTTCCAGCAATGATCTGGAACAATTGCGCGTGCAATATCTCGGCAAGAAAGGTTCTTTGACCGAGCAGTTGAAAATGCTCGGTGCACTGCCCGCCGAGGAACGCCCTGCCGCTGGCGCGCGCATCAATGCCGCCAAGGAACAGGTGCAGGAAGCACTTGCCGCGCGCAAGGAAGGGCTCGATCGTGACGCCGCCGAGCGTCAGCTTGCGAGCGAACGCCTCGATGTCACTCTGCCTGGCCGCCGTCAGAGCAGCGGTGGCTTGCACCCGGTGACGGCCACCATCGAGCGCATGGAAAGCATTTTCGCCAGCGTGGGCTTCGCGGTGGTGGAAGGCCCGGAAGTCGAAGACGATTACCACAATTTTGAAGCGCTCAACATGCCCGCGCAGCATCCGGCGCGCGGAATGCACGATACTTTTTATTTCAATGCCAGCACGCTGCTGCGCACGCACACCTCCACCGTGCAGGTGCGGGTGATGGAAACCAGCAAGCCGCCGATCCGCATCATCTGCCCCGGCCGCGTTTACCGCTGTGATTCCGACATGACCCACACCCCGATGTTCCATCAGGTGGAAGGGTTGGTGATCGACACCGATGTCAGCTTCGCCGATCTCAAAGGGCTGATCGCCGATTTTCTCAAGGTTTTTTTCGAGGCGGATCTCGCCGTGCGGTTCCGCCCTTCCTATTTCCCGTTCACCGAGCCATCCGCGGAAGTGGACGTGCAATGCGTGTCCTGCCGTGGCGCGGGCTGCCGCGTGTGCGGTCAGAGCGGCTGGCTGGAAGTGATGGGCTGCGGCATGGTGCACCCGAAGGTGCTGGCTTATTCGAACATCGATCCCGAGGTCTATACCGGCTTCGCATTTGGCATGGGCGTGGATCGCCTCACCATGCTGCGGCATCAAATCAAAGATCTGCGCTTGTTGTTCGACAACGATCTGCGTTTCCTG
>JAIRJU010000146.1 GCA_031260485.1 Pseudomonadales bacterium
GCGCCGCTGCCGTTGGCCTTGTTATTGCTGAACGTGAGCGTGCCCGTGGTGAGCGCGGCGGCGTTGGCGCTGTTGCCAATCGTGACGCTGGCGGCAGACATCAACGCACCGCCGCCGCCTGCGGCGGTGTTTTTGTCGAACAGGATGTCGCCGTAGGTGCCCAGTAAACTGATCGCCCCCACGGAGCCGATGCCGCCGCCGTTCTGGCTCAAAGTCGTGTTGTTGAAGAAGGTCAGTTTGTCGGCTTTGGCGTTGATGGTGGTCACGCCATCTGAATAAATCGCGCCGCCGGATAGCCCCGTGGTGCCGCTGACGCCGTTGGTGTTGTTGGTGAAGGCAATCTCGCCGCCGGTCACGTCTGCCGTGATGGAAAGGCTGCCCCCCGTGCCGCCCTGATGAAAGGCGCCGCCCTGAGACAAGGCGCTGTTGCCATCCACCGTGATGCTGCTGAATTTGCCGCCGATCGTGATGCTGCCGCTGGACGTGAAAATCCCGCTGCCGCCGTTGGCGGTCGCCGTGGCACCGGCATAGTTGTTGTTGATGTTCAGCGCGCCGGGGGTCGTGGAACTGCCGGTGATGGTCACCGCGCCCGTGCTGTAAATCGCGCCGCCGCTGGTGGTGGCGCGGTGGTTGCTCAAGGTCAACCCGCTGCCCAGCACATTGAGCGTAACCGCCCCCGCCGAACTGAGAAACCCGCCGGTGCCCGTAAAGGCGGTGCCTGAACCGTTGAAAGTGATGGCGTCGCCGGTGAAATTCAGCGTGACGGGATTGGCAGTGGCGTTGCTGAAATGAAAAGTGGGATTGATGACAACCGTACTGGCCGCGCCGAAAGTGTTAGCGAAATTCAGCGTGCCCGTGCCCGCTGTGGGCAGCGTGATGGTTACATCCATCGTGGCAGTGGCGCCTTGCAGCTCGATGGTGTCGCCGTTGGCGGGTGCGACAAGAACGCCCGCGGCGGTAAACACACCGCTCTCCGGCACGGGATAGATCTGCGCCTGCGCCAAGGTAAGCGGCAGCGCCGCCAGAGCGCCGATCAGCGCCGCCAAAACGCCACTCTTCAGAGCGCGATAGGCACCCTTTTGCCCAGTACGTTGCCCACTGCGGACAGCGCGCCAAACGCGCAAAGGATGAGCCGAATTGCTGTTTTTACCTGAGGTATGCTTCATGAAAACCCCGTGCTTACGTTAGGCGATGGGCTAGCAAATGAATCGCGTATACTCTGATAATTTCCTTTTGTTTTCAATCAAATATATCTATTCATTAAAGCCAGATACCAGAACATCTAAGGAATATCGTCTTGCACCAGCAACTCCTGGCCGGCGAAGATCAGGTCGTTTTCGAGCTTGTTGATGCTCAAGAGGCGCTGCGGCGTGGTGCGGAACTGGCTGGCGATGCGCGACAGCGTGTCCCCCGGGCGCACCGCGTAGCGGCTGGGAGAGGCAATGTTGGGCAGGTTCAAGGTTTGGCCGACACGGATCGTGTCACCGCTCATGTTATTGGCGGCCTTGAGCGCGCTGGTGGAAACGCCATAACGCTGCGCGATGGTGGAAAGCGTATCACCGCGCGCCACGGCCACCCGCCCGGAAGCCGGCGCGCTCTGCCGCGGGTTGCTTTCCTTGTTCACCACCAGCGTCGGCACGCGGCCATTTTCGCCCGGCAGGATGAGGGTCTGCCCTACCTTCAACTGGTTGCGGTTGTTCAGTTGGTTGATCGTGGCCAGGGTAGCGGCGGTGGTGTTGTAGCGCGAGGCAATGCCCGACAGCGTATCGCCAGCACGCACGGTGTAGCTCGGATCGGCTTTCTGCAAGGCATAAAACTCGGCGGCGGGAATCTTGTTCAGGCTGCTCACCAGGTTGCCGTTGAAACTGCGCTGATCGATCTTGAGCCGGTAGCCTTTGGGGATGCGTTTACCGTTGCTCCACACGGCGGGCAACAAGGCCGGATTGTCGCGCTTGATGTCGTCCACGCTCACACCTAGCGCCCGCGCGATCGTGGCAGGTTCGATGAAACCGTCCAGGGCCGCCTCGCTGAAACGTGGCGCCGAATCCAAGGTAAGCACGCCGAAGTATTTCTCGGCGTTGCGTTCCACATCGAGCACCGCCAGAAACTGCGCATAAAAATTGCGCGAGGCGAAACCGAAGCGCGGCCCCTTGTACTCGGCCACGATGCGGCCAATGTCGTTGGTGCCGGTGTCGCGCGCGGCGCGCTTCATGCCAGTGGCGCCATGGTTGTAGGCGGTGAGCGCCAGCGGCCAGGTGCCAAGTTCCTGGTAGTTTTCCCGCAACAGCGCCAGCGCGCCTTGGGTGGCCTTGTAAGGATCGAGGCGCTCATCGACAAAAGAATCCACCTGCATGAAGCGCTGCGCAGTCTCGCGCATGAACTGCCACATGCCGGACGCGGCGGCGCTGGAGAAAGCGCCAGGATGGAACGAAGATTCCACATGCGGCAGCGCGGCCAACTCCAGCGGCAGCCCCAGCGTGGTCAAGGAGGCTTCGATGTGGGGGCGATACGCGCCGGAGCGTATCAAACCTTCGCGGTAACGATCCGACTGCCCCAACTGCCAGCGCACATTCTCGGTGGCCTGGCGAAAGCGCGCGTTCGTGGTATTGCTGCCCCATAGCGCCAAAATGCGGCGCTGCGCGGCGCTCAAGCCCTCGCGCTTGCCGGACGCGAGCACCTTGAGATCGGCGATGATCTGCGTGCGCCGCGCCTCGATCTGCGTGGTATCACGCGGCAGCTTGTCATAAACGATATCCAGGTTGACGGAATCGTGCAGAAAGCCGCTTTGCGTATCGGCCTCGGTGTAGACGCGCTTCCAAAAGCCCACCGCTGGACGCAGGCTGTCGGGCAGCGGGAAGTCTTCAGGGGCGGCTGACAACATCGGTGTCAGCAAGGTGCACACCAGCAGCAGGAAGAATTTTTTAAGCGATATAGCCGGTGCAGTCATGAGCGAGGGCAAATTTCTCGGGTAAATTTCTCGAAAGCCTCGTAGCCTAATGAATGCCCCGGTTGTAATCAACCCCGCGCTGTTACAACAATTGCCTCTCTACTTTCATCCTCAACCATCCTCAACCTGGAACCTGTCTCATGGCCCTCGATTGCGTAGACCTTTTTCCCAAAACCGTTGGCGTGGCGCAGTTGCAAACGCTGACGCCGGAGCTTATCGCCAAGGCGAAAGAGCTGATCGACATCGGCGCCGACTACCCCTTCGAGCACGACGGCGGCTTCACCCGCGAGCAGCAATTATTGAACAAGGCGATCTTTCGTGAGGTAAAACAGGAAATTCTCGGGCTGTGCCGCGAATTCGCCGCGGCCTATTCGCACATCGTGGAAGACATCGCCATCTGCAATTCCTGGGGCAACGTGGTGAACCAGGGCGATTCGATCCGCCATCACCGCCACAGCAATTCCTACATCAGCGGGTCGTTTTATCTGACTGACGGCACGCCGTTCAACATCATCAACGACGACGCCCAAACCCTGTTCGGCTTCGCCCCCGCCACGCGCAACGATGGCAACTACCGCGCCTTGGAATCCTTCAACATCGATCCCAAACCAGGCCGCATCGTGCTGTTTCCCTCCAACCTCAAGCACATGGTACTGCCGTCAAAAAGCCGCGAGCGCCGCTATTCGATCGCCTTCAACGCCGTGCCGGTAGGCCGCATCGGCTCGGTGACGAACCTCTTGCACATTCGCGTGGAAGAATGAGCGCCCGCAGTTCAAGCCCCTCTCCCGCTCGCGGGAGAGGGGTTGGGGTTGGGGAGAGGGCCTTGGGCACACTCAGTGCGTCATGGCGTAGATGAGATAGTTGATGCCGAAACGGTAGGCCAGTGCCGTCATCGGTTCGGGATAGCGCGGATCATCGGCGTGCTCCCAGGCGTCGCCCATATCCATGTTGAAGTTGATCATCACCATCAGGCGGCCTTTGGTGTCGTAAATGCCGGCCCATTTTTGCGGGCCTTGTAGCTGCGCCTGCACCGATCCATCTCTGGCGCGGTACAAATGCCGCTCGCCGGGAATCTGCGTCAGTGCGTCGAGATCGTAGAGCGCGTGGAAAATTTCGTCTTTGTCGGGGCCGAGCGTGACGATGGGATAACCCGGCAGCACCTTCTGCATGGCGGCGGCCATGATCTGCCATTCGGGATCGGAATGAAAATCGTCGATCACCAGAAAGCCGCCTTTGAGCAGGTATTCGCGCAGGCGTGCCGCTTCGCCGTCGGTAGGGCTCCACCCCCCCTGCCCCACCTGCTGCGCAAACAGCCAGGGATGATCGAACAGGGCGTCGTCGGTAAGCGGGATGTGGTGGCTGTCGTCCGCCATGTCGACATTGGTGAGGCGGGTGACGCCGCCGTAAAAATGAATCTCGGCGTCAGGATAGTCGATGGCCCACCAGCCGCGCCTGAAACCGCCGCGCCCGCGCGACCGGGCGCCGCCATCGGCGTACACCATGCGCGCCATGTGAAACTCCGCCTGCGGGTCCATTGGCCCCGGCTCGGCCGCACGGCTAGAAAAATTTACACCCCACAACAGGGAACACAACACGGCGAAGCAGGCAAAACGCGACATGGGCACCTCGGCACGGTAGACCCGCCGACTATAGAAAATTTTGCCCCGCCGCACCATGCCCTTGCGTGCCGGCGCCATCAGAAAGATTCCAAACGCACCACATCGAACGCAGGTTCCTCATAGGGATGGCTGGCGCGCAGCGCCGCCACCACGGCCTGGATCGCCGCGGCCGCCACCACCAGCTCCACGCGATATTCCGCCACCTGTTCCAGCGCGCCCTGCCGCCCCAGATACGGATTACTGCCCACCTGTGGCCGAAACTGCCCCTGCCCCAGCGTTTGCCAACAGCAATGCTCATAATTACCGATACGCCCCGCGCCCGCCGCAAACAGCGCGGCCTTCACCTGATCGAGATGGAAAGCGGGAATATAGACACCGAGTTTGTACATGAGATATGGCTCACTGATGTGATCTGATGATAAAAAAAATCGCTTGCGTGTTTCAATCCTTGTGTATTAGCGTACCAATACACGTGGAGACCCTGGATGTTCACCCTCAACCCCGCTTCCGGCGTACCGATTTACCGCCAGCTCATGGAGCAGGTGCGGCGCCTGATTTCAAGCGGGCAGTTGCGGCCTGGGGCGGCTTTGCCTTCGGTGCGAGACTTGGCGCTGGCGCACGCGGTGAATCCGATGACGATTTCCAAAGCCTATGGCCTCTTGGAAGCCGAGGGCCTTTTGGAACGCCAGCGCGGTAAAGCCATGCTGGTGGCGGCGCAACCGAAGCCGCGTGAAAACCGTAGTGAACGTCTGGCGCGCTTGCAGCCGGCCATCGAGCAGTTGGTCACCGCGGCGCGGCAATTGGAACTGGCCCCCGATGACGTGGCGCAAGCTCTGCGCCGCGCCATGGAAAAACGAGAAAAAGACGATGCGTGACACGCTCCTCGCCTGCGACAAGCTCACCAAACACTATAACGGCAACGCCGTGCTCGACAACCTTACCCTGCAAGCGCGGCGCGGCGAGGTGATCGGCCTGCTTGGCCTCAACGGCGCTGGCAAAACCACCTTGCTCGAAACCCTGGTAGGCTACTCCCTGCCCGATGCAGGCACGGCATGGATCTGCGGCCAGGATGCGCTCTGCCTCGATGCCGCCACACGCCGCCGCATCAGCTTCGTGCCGCAGCGCGACGAACTGCTCGATACCATGACGCCCCCGCAGTATCTCGCCCTGATCGCCAGTTTCTATCCAAATTGGAACGATGAATTTATAAAGCGCCTGCTGCGCGACTGGCAAGTGCCACATACACAGCGCATCAACACGCTGTCCATCGGCCAGCGGCACAAACTGGCGCTGATCGCAGCGCTGGGCAACGCACCGGAGCTTTTGATTCTCGATGAGCCTGTCGCCAGCCTCGACCCGTTGGCGCGGCGGCAATTCCTCACCGAACTGGTAGAAATCGCCAGCCACCAGCAAACCACCATTGTGTTCTCCACCCACATCGTCAGCGATCTGGAGCGAGTTGCCACGCGCGTTTGGCTCTTGCGTGAAGGCCATTTGATTCTCGACGCTGAACTCGACGACATAAAAGAACAAATGGTTAGAATCACCGTCGATTCCAGCATCGTGCTGCCGCCGGTCGTAAGCACCAAGGTCTTGCGGCAACGTGAGAGCAACAGCAACCGCATACTGCTCTGCCGCCATTGGAACGAAGCCTTGCAAGCGCTTATGGAAAGAGACCTGGGCGCTGAGGTGTTGATCGAACATCTGTCACTGGAAGACATTTTTTTGGAACTGCACGCATGAAATCATTTTTGCTGCTAGGGCTTTATTTGCAAACCTGGGCGGTGGTTTTTTTGTTCCTCAGCATGATCGGTCTCGTGCTGTGGTCAGTGACAGTAGCGATTTTTCTGTTCGCGCCGCCTATCATCAGCTTCAATCTATCCTTGTACGCCTATACCGCACTGGCGCTGCCTTATGTCTTCATGTGGTATCCCTTTCGGCAATTGCTGGCAAACCGGCAGTTGGCGCTATTGCCCTACTTTCGTCTCAAACTGGGGTTGACGCTGCTGTTGCTGACGCTGGCGCTTGCCCTTTATCCGGTTTTGAGCGCCCGCCTATTCGCACCCGGCACAGTGAGTTGGGCGCTTGCGCTGCGTATTTTCTTTTTCTGTAGCCTGGGCTTTGGCGTGTTGCAATGGCTGTGTACCCAGGCGCGACTGGGGTTCATATGCGTCATGGTGTCCCTTTCCGCGCTGGGTTTTGTGTTTTATGCAAAATGGCGCGCGCTGATCTGGGCGCTGCTGCAACTATCCGGCTTCGATCTGGAACTTTTGGTTCTCTCGATCCTCGGCTGGTTAGCGGCGCTGCGCAGCCTCACGGCCCAGCGCCGCTTTGCGCCGCCCACGCCCTTGTCAGCCTACTTCGATAAACGCGCCACCATCGCCGATGATTTCAACTCACTGGCGCTCTTGGTCGACCTCAACGCTCAGCCGCGCACCGCCACGGGCACGCTGCTGTTGGGCTACCCCGATACCTGGCGCAACCGTGTGAATTTTTATTGCCGCTTGCTGTTTTTCGTTGCTTTCGCTATCGCCATCGTGATCGCACTGCAAGGGGATGTCAGCGACAACGGCAGCTTCGCCACGCAATTTCAGCGCATCTTGCCTTTCGCGGGTGCTGGATTCATGGGCATGGAATTCGGCTTGGCCACGC
>JAIRJU010000163.1 GCA_031260485.1 Pseudomonadales bacterium
TATAAATACGCGGGCGGCGCCGCCTTGCGGCGTCAGGCCAACGTGATTGCGGCACTCTTGGTGGTGCAAGTGTGCCTGGGCCTTTCCAACGTGCATTGGACCTTGCCTCTGCCCATCGCGGTTGCCCATAACGCGGGGGGTGCCTTACTATTGCTGGCCCTCGTGAGCCTGAATTACCGGCTTCACCAAGCCACCTCCACCCGGTAAACCGCTAGCCCTTATGTCCGACACCCTCGTCAAAAAATCCGCCAGTTGGCGCGATTACTATGAGATGTGCAAACCGCGCGTCGTCATGATGATGGTGCTCACGTCCTTGGTGGGCATGTTTCTCGCCGTGCCCGCCATGGTGCCGCTGCGTATTCTCTGGTGGGGCAATCTCGGCATCGCCTTGGTGGCCAGTGCCGGCGCGGTGGTGAATCACCTGATCGATCACCGTATCGACGTACTGATGCAGCGCACCATCAAGCGCCCGATTCCACAAGGCAAGGTAAGCCCGGTGCAGGCGCTGGTTTTCGCCTGCGCTATTTGTCTACTTGGCATGATAGTGCTGATTTTGTACGTCAACCCGCTGTGTGCCTGGCTCACGCTGGCCTCGTTCATCGGCTACGCCATCATCTACACCGGCTGGCTCAAGCGTGCCACGCCGCAGAACATCGTGATTGGCGGGCTTTCCGGCGCGATGCCGCCGCTGCTGGGCTGGACTGCTGTCACGGGCAGCATGGATCCAGGGGGCCTCTTGCTCGTGCTCATCATCTTCGCGTGGACGCCGCCGCATTTTTGGCCGCTCGCCATTCACCGCAAGAACGATTATGCCAAAACCGACATCCCCATGTTGCCGGTAACGCACGGCGAAGAGATCACCAAACTGCACACGCTGCTGTACACCATACTCATGCTGCTCGTGTCGGCGCTGCCCTACCTCACCGGCATGAGCGGTTTGCCCTACCTCTTTGCCGCGCTCGCGCTCGGCGCGGGTTTTCTCTATCACGCGATCGACTTGATGATAACCAAGCGTGTACAGGCGGCGATGCGCACATTTCGCTATTCGATTTTTTACCTGATCGCCCTATTCATCGCGCTCTTGATCGACCACTACCTCTAATCCATCCATCTATCCATTCATCCACCAACCGCGAGGCAGCGATGCAACGCAACATCGCCAATACCGTCATTGGGCTCGTGGCCTTCATGGCGCTGCTCCTGGGCCTCTTGGTTCACAAGGTGCTTTCGCCCACGCTGTTGACCCGCGAGCAACTTAGCGAAAACGGCCTGTTCGTCTACGACATCCCGCGTCGCATCGCTGATTTTCAACTGACCGATCAAGATGGTCAGCCGTTCACGCCCGCGTGGTTCAAGGGCCGCTGGTCGCTGGTGTATTTCGGCTACACCTATTGCCCCGACATCTGCCCGGTAACGATGGCCACCCTGCGCCAGTTTCAGCAGCAACTGATGAAGGTAGACGCCGCCGCCGCCGCTCAGACACAGGTAGCCTTCATCTCGGTAGACCCGCAGCGCGATACGCCAGAAAAATTGAAACAATATGTGCGCTATTTCGGCGCGGATTACACCGGCGCCACCAGCGACTACATCAACGTATTCAACCTGGCACGCCAACTCAACGTGGCGTTCGGCTATCAGCCGCAGGGCAGCGACGGCGGCTATAGCGTCGATCACAGCGGCGAAGTGATCCTCATCAACCCCGAAGGCCATTTCCACGGCTTCTTCAAAGTACCGCAGGATCCGGGCAAAATGACGCTTACCTTTCGCTCGGTGTTGGCGACTTGGCGCACGCAGATACACTGATCCCACAGGTTTTCAGCCCCCTGCCCGCGTGGGCTTTTTGATTTTTTGAAAAAGCGTCTGCCAGTTTCTCCTCCGCCGCTGTTTTGAGTGTTTTGCGTTCAGCGCGCGACATAAGTTCCCACGCCAGTATCAGCTTGGCGAGATCATCGTCTTCGCAGTAGAGATAAGCCGTTGGCAGCCGCAAAGCGTGGGCCACTTTCACCGCAACGGAGAAAGACGGCGCATGAACGCCCGTTTCATAACGGCTCATGCGCGCGCTCGCCGTTCCCTCATCCAGTCCAATCCGAACCCCTAGCTGATCCTGCGCAAAACCCACGCGCTGCCGCGCTTCGCGCAAACGGCGGCCAAAAAGCGTGGTTGGATGCTTGACATTCATTCTACGATATTCGTAGATTCGCGCTATTGCTTTCTCTACGTATTTCGTAGGTTGCTGTTTGCAGCGCATCACCCTGATGCAGCCATATATCCTCGGACGCTCAGCAGAAACGTGGAGGGAGGGGAGTGACACAAACAAAAGTCTGAGCATATGAGCACATGGCACGTGGATTTGCTTTCATGAGCTTGCCGCGGAAATACTCGAATCTGATCGGTACGATCTACGACTGCGTGATTGAGCCATCGCTCTGGGAGCAGGCGCTGTCTGGCATCATCGACGTGATGTGTTGCGAGTCAGCCATTCTTTCTCTCAATGATCTGCGTGACGATCGCCTGCTGATCAACAAAAGTGTGGGTTGGAGCGCGGCTGCGATCGAGGAGCGGAACAGACATATTCCCGAGATTCACGCACGTCTGAAGGAATGGCTGTCAGCGGATCAGCCTCCCGATAGCGCTTTCGTCGCATCGAGGGAATTGACGCCCGACTATCTGGCCCAGGCGCCCTACGCTCAGCAATGCCTGAAGCCTCTGGGTATCGTCGATATCCTGCATCAACCGCTGGTGCATACTCCTGCACGTTTTTCCGAACTGGTTGTTGCCCGCCATGAGCGGCACGGCATCGTGACGGACAAAGAGATCGAAGTCATGCAGTTGCTGCTGCCGCATCTGCGGCGTGCGGTGACGATCAGTAACGTGTTCGAAGTCCGTTCCATTGAGTGCGGCAGGTTGAGCCAGATCTTGGATGCGTTGCCTCAGGGTATTTTTCTGACAGATAGCGAAGGCGTCATCCAGCACGTGAACAAAGTGGCCGAGGACATGCTGTGCAGTGGGGCCATCGTGTACAGCGCCAACGGCATTCTCGGTGTGCGGTGCCCTACCGCCGCGGTCAACTTGCGCGAGGCGATTCGGGTGGCGGCACAAGACGAAACCGCGCTCGATCGAAACGGCCTGGAAATCGCATTGGCTGATTCGACCACCGATTCGCAATTCGCCCATGTGCTGCCGATGAATGGCAGTGATCTGCGCGTCATGGTGCAACCTGCCGCGACAGCCATGATTTTGATCAGCGACTCGAAATTAGATTCCACAGTGATGGAGCGTCGCCTACGCCAGAGGTTTGGTCTGACCAAGGCGGAAGTGCAAGTTGCGCTGGCGCTTCTGGAAGGCGGTGGCCGCAGTGCCGTAGCCGAGCGCTTGTACATTTCGGACACCACCGTGCGCACCCATCTGATGCACATCTTCGAAAAAACAGGAGTCCACCGTCAGGCAGAGTTGGTACGGTTGTTGATGCGGGCGTAGCTCGGCGGGAATAGTAAAAATCGGACAAATGTCCGATGTTTTTTCTCCAGCCGTTGAACAAAACTCATCACGTACGACGCATTCATTCAGGAATGCGCTGTGCGACCTGAATACAACGACTAGGAGAAGAGGAAATGACTGGAACAGTTGAAAATTTTAGTGCAATGGTTTCTGGTGAAGAATTAGGGCGTGGCCCGTTGGATCAAATTCTTCATCTACCGCACGATGTGCGTACGAGCTTGCAGAGCGCCGTTCAACAACATTCAATATTGGCACCAATTGCTGCTGCCTTGGTGGCGCCAGCAGCGAAAGCAGCACCGGTGTTACCTGATTATCTCGATTTCAAAACTGGAGCCATTTCGTTCAAAAATGGCGTCCCGGTTGGAGGGTGGGCGCAGGTTCGCCTGTATAAAAATGGCAACTGGGCATTTTCCGGACATTTCCATGATTCTGGCTTTCCCAGCTACAACGTTGATTTTGCCTGGGTTTTTGTTGCTTCCAATGGCGCCGCGTTCACCTTCAAAAAGAGTGTTCGTGTCCATGGGACCATTGAACCGGGTTCGCGCAATGGCGATTGGGATTTGCACGGGCAGAATCCAGCAATCGCCAAGAATTGGGCGGCGTTTTGTGCGAACTATCATTGGCGCTGGCAAGCAAATGTCAATATGGACTTGAGTGTTCTGCTGAAGCAAATCCAGGATGTGATGAAGGTGGCAGGTACTATCATTGCTACAGTGATAGCCATTGTTTAGAGAGGGCTACCTGAAATTGAGAATTCCATAAAACATGACATTCGTATGACCGGGCTGGGTTAGCGTAGCGTAACCCAGCACTAGTGTCCTGAGTTAGAAATTCGCAGACAAAATCGTTCAATGCTGGCCAAGATTGCATCCGCGCTCTTGGTCCAGTTGAATGGCTTTGGGTTTGCGTTGTTGATTTCCAGA
>JAIRJU010000167.1 GCA_031260485.1 Pseudomonadales bacterium
AAAAACTGCCTTGGTTTGCCAATCAGGAGCGCCTCACCTTCGCCCGCTGCGGCCTGATCGACGCCACCTCAGTAGCAGAATATCAAGCGCTCGGCGGCTATAAAGGGCTGGCCAACGCGCTCGCCAAAGGCCCACAGGGCACTCTTCAGGAAGTGCTCGATTCGGGCCTGCGTGGCCGCGGCGGCGCCGCCTTCCCCACCGGCATCAAATGGCAAACCGTGGCCAAGGCCCAGGATGCGCAAAAATACATCGTTTGCAACGCCGATGAAGGCGACAGCGGCACCTTCTCCGACCGCATGATCATGGAAGGCGATCCGCTGTCCTTGATCGAAGGCATGACCATCGCGGGCCTGACGGTAGGCGCCAGCAAAGGCTATATCTACCTGCGCTCCGAATACCCGCTCACCCATACCATCATGCAGGAAGCCATCGCCAACGCCACTGCCGCCGGCTTTCTCGGCAGCAATGTGGCGGGCAGCGGCAAAGCCTTTACGCTCGAACTGCGCATGGGCGCTGGCGCCTACATTTGCGGCGAGGAAACCGCTCTGCTCGAATCGCTCGAAGGCAAACGCGGCCAGGTGCGTTTCAAACCGCCCTTGCCTGCGCTCAAGGGCCTGTTCGGCAAGCCCACTGTGGTCAACAACGTGATTTCGCTGGCCACTGTACCGGTCATTCTGGAAAAAGGCGGCAAGCACTACGCCAACTTTGGCCGTGGCCGCAGCCTTGGCACCATGCCGTTCCAGCTTGGCGGCAACATCAAGCGCGGGGGCTTAGTGGAAAAGGCCTTCGGCCTTACCTTGCGCCAGTTGATCGAGGAGTTCGGCGGCGGCACTTACACCGGCCGTCCGCTGCGCGCGGTGCAGGTGGGCGGCCCGCTCGGCGCTTACTTCCCCGCCAGCCTGCTCGATACGCCGTGCGATTACGAAGATTTCGCCAAGGCTGGCGGCATGTTGGGCCATGGCGGCGTGGTGGTATTCGACGACAGCGTGAACATGGCGCGCATGGCGCGGTTTTCCATGGAATTCTGTGCGGTGGAATCCTGCGGTAAATGCACGCCCTGCCGCATCGGCTCGACGCGCGGCATGGAAACCATTGATCGCATCGTCGCCGCCTCGAGCGCACAGGAACGAGATGCGCAGCACCTCATCCTCAAGGATCTCTGTGAAACCATGGAAGCCGCCTCGCTGTGCGCGATGGGCGGCCTCACGCCCATGCCGGTCATGAGTGCAGTCAACCATTTCAAAGGGGATTTTCAATGAACTCCATCGTCCATAGCGCCATTGCCAACCCCATCATGTTCGATCCCCAGGTAGCGGCGCCCGAAGTCGATTTCGGTACACCTGCGAGCACCAGCTTGGAGCAGGTCACGCTGGAAATCGACGGCATCGCCGTTACCGTGCCCAAGGGCACCAGCATCATGCGCGCGGCCAAACACGTCGGCATCAGCATTCCCAAGCTGTGCGCCACCGATTCGCTCGAGCCCTTCGGCTCCTGCCGTTTGTGCCTAGTGGAAATCGAAGGCCGCCGCGGCACGCCCGCCTCCTGCACCACGCCGGTGGAAGCGGGGCTGAAAGTTACCACGCAGAACGGCAAGCTGGCCAAACTGCGCAAGGGCGTAATGGAACTCTACATTTCCGATCATCCGCTCGACTGCCTCACCTGCTCCGCCAACGGCGATTGCGAATTGCAAGACATGGCCGGCGCCGTGGGCCTGCGTAACGTGCGCTACGGCCAAAGTGGCGCCAATCACTTCAGCGCCAAAAAAGATGAAAGCAATCCCTACTTCACCTTCGAGGCCAGCAAGTGCATTGTCTGCTCACGCTGCGTGCGCGCCTGCGAAGAAGTGCAAGGCACCTTCGCGCTGACCATTCAAGGCGCGGGCTTTCGCTCCAAGGTCAGTGCGGGCATCGACGAAGGGTTTCTCAATTCCGAATGCGTCAGTTGCGGCGCCTGCGTGCAAGCCTGCCCCACCGCCACGTTGAACGAAAAGTCTGTAATCGCGCTCGGCACGCCCGAGCGCGCGGTGGAAACCACCTGCGCCTATTGCGGCGTGGGCTGCACCTTCCGCGCCGAAATGCAAGGCGATCAAGTGGTGCGCATGGTGCCCGCCAAAGACGGCAAGGCCAACGATGGCCACAGTTGCGTGAAAGGCCGCTTCGCTTGGGGCTATGCCACGCACAAGGAACGCATCCTCAAGCCAATGCTGCGCGCCAGTACCTCTGATCCCTGGCGCGAGGTCAGTTGGAGCGAAGCGATCCAGTACGCCGCCAAGCGCTTCCTGGAAATCCAGGCGCAATATGGCCGCAAAGCCATCGGCGGCATCACCTCCTCGCGCACCACCAACGAAGAAGTGTGGGTAGTGCAGAAGATGATCCGCACTGCCTTCCGCAACAACAACACCGACACCTGCGCCCGCGTGTGCCATTCGCCCACTGGTTACGGCCTCAAGCAGACGCTCGGCACCTCCGCTGGCACGCAGGATTTCGCCAGCGTCGATGCCACTGACTTGATGCTGTTGATCGGCGCCAATCCCACTGACGCTCACCCGGTTTTTGGTTCGCGCATGAAGAAACGCCTGCGCGCCGGCGCCGAGATCATCGTATGCGACCCGCGCCGCATCGACCTGGTCGATTCGCCGCACATCGAGGCTTGCATCCACATTCCACTGCTACCTGGCGCCAACGTGGCGCTGGTCAACGCGCTGGCGCATACCATCGTCACCGAAGATCTCGCCGACTGGAGCTACGTGAACGAGCGCTGCGACACCGACGCCTTCAACAAGTGGCTAGCCTTCATCAAAGACCCCAAACACGCACCGGAAGCCGTGGCGCATTTATTGGGCGGTGATGCCAGCGCCGTGCGCGAGGCGGCGCGCCGCTACGCCAAGGCGCCGAATGCTTCGATTTATTACGGCCTGGGTGTCACCGAACATTCGCAAGGTTCCACCATGGTGATGGGCATGGCCAATCTCGCCATGCTCACCGGCAACATTGGCCGCAATGGCGTCGGCGTGAATCCGCTGCGTGGGCAGAACAACGTGCAGGGCTCCTGCGACATGGGCTCCTTCCCGCACGAGTTTTCCGACTATCGCTCCGTCAGCGATCCGCAAGTGAATCAACTCTTCTCCACCGCCTGGGGCGTGGAGCAGGATCCAGAACCCGGCTACCGCATTCCCAACATGTTCAGCGCCGCCATCCGCGGCGACTACAAAGGCATGTTCGTGCAAGGCGAAGACATCGCGCAGTCCGATCCCGACACCAAGCATGTCGAAGCGGCGCTCGAAAATCTGGAATGTTTGGTCGTGTGCGATCTCTTCCTCAACGAAACCGCCAAATTCGCGCATGTGTTCCTGCCCGGCACTTCGTTCCTGGAAAAAGATGGCACCTTCACCAACGCCGAGCGGCGCCTCGGCCGCGTGCGCCCGGTGATGGCGCCGCAATGCGGCAAACACGAATGGCAGGTGCCGATGGAAATCGCCAACGCCATGGGCTATCCCATGCACTACGACAACGCCGCCGAAATCATGGACGAAATCGCCGCGCTGACCCCCAGCTTCAAGCGGCTCAGCTTCGCGCGCCTCGATCAGGAAGGCAGTATGCAGTGGCCCGTCACCGACGCCGCGCCAAACGGCACGCCGATCATGCACATCGGCAAATTCGTGCGCGGCAAGGGCATGTTCGTGATTACCGACTTCGTGCCCACCGAAGAAAAAGTGACGCCGAAATTTCCGCTGATTCTCACCACGGGCCGCATTCTCAGCCAATACAACGTAGGCGCGCAGACCCGCCGTACCGACAACAACCTATGGCATAGTGAAGACGTACTGGAAATCCACCCCCACGACGCCAGCGAACGCGGCATCAAGGACGGCGATCTGGTCGCGCTGAAAAGCCGCAAAGGCGAAACCACGCTGCACGCGAAAATTTCCGAGCGTATGCAGCCGGGCGTGGTCTACACCACCTTCCACATGCCCAACACCGGCGCCAATGTCATCACTACCGAGTTCAGCGATTGGGCCACCAACTGCCCCGAATACAAAGTGACCGCCGTGCAAGTGGCGCCCGCCACCAGCCCCTCGGATTGGCAGAAGCAATACCTCGATTACAACACTAGCCGTCGCAAATTGAGTGAAGTGGTCTAAAACTCCAGGCTCCTAGTGTCCTGAGTTAGAAATTCGCAGACAAAATCGTTCAATGCTGGCCAAGATTGCATCCGCGCTCTTGGTCCAGTTGAATGGCTTTGGGTTTGCGTTGTTGATTTCCAGA
>JAIRJU010000205.1 GCA_031260485.1 Pseudomonadales bacterium
TATACGTGTTGATGCTGGCAACACCAAGGCCCATCGCTGCGGCGATTTGCCGATTCGTTCCGCCTTTAATCAAATGCTTCAGCACATCGGTTTCCATCGGACTGAGGCCGAAGGATGCAGCAACGGCTTCCATGCATGCAGTGCGTGGCGTTGACGCGGGCGCGACAAACACCGCTGCTGCAACGTGTGGCATGACTTGCGCGCGCAATGTGCTGGTGTGAATCGGCATCACATGCAGCACATGGCGCTGCCCCTCGGTACCCCGCACCGGCACATTGAAACCAGATCGCGCGGCGCTGCTTCCAGCGCACTGAACCTGCGCAACGGCTGTGGTCAGCGCATGATCGGCGCTGGGTGAACGCACGGTAAGTCGCCCGGCATCGATATGAAGCAAATCGCCCGCTGCCAGCACTGCAGTGGCAGTGGTATTGGCATGGACTACACGCAACTGTGCATCCACCAACACCACGGCAGTCGCCAATGTGTTGATGACCGATTCGAAGGTGGCGGCGGTGAGGGTTTTGATGTCGAGCAGACGAGAAAGGGTAACGGCGCGTTTCAGGTGCGGCAGCAGCAGGCGCGCAGCGTTAACCTCGTGCTGTGTGATCGGTCCCGCGTCTTTGTGCCGCCCCATTCCCAATGTGCTGAATGATTCGTTGTCGCGGGTCAGGCCAAGGCCCAGAATATCGAAAATCCCCTGCGGCTTCGCCCATTCAATAAAAAGGCGGCTTTCATGTGTTACACGCGGGTTGCACCAGCTAAGCACCTGCGGCTCATCCCAATTCAATTGCGCCAGTTTCTCCGAGCCACCCCAGTTGGCAGCGGCGCCCTCGGAGTATTCAAGTGAATACGGGCTGATGCCATTGACCACGGGGACGTTGTCGTTGATCTGCAGCCGTAAATCTTTGAAATCAGGGTCCGCTACCACCAGCGACGCATTATAAAAATTCAGCGACCGCCGTATGTCATGCAAAGTGCCCTGCCAGCGCGAGGGATCAATGGCGCAGTCATAGATCGACCCGATCAGATCAGATAGCACTGCGGCGTTCATAACATCAGACATGGGGCGCGACTCAAACTGAAGGTTGGGCCGCGAATGTAGCCTGATGTGGCCACGCGTTTCCACTGTTTGGTGGACAAAACTCCGGATGCGATAGCGTGTTGTGCGGTTTTGTCCACTATTTAGTGGACATACAAATTCAGATGATTGCTCTACATTTAATCACGCTTGGATAGTAAGTGAGGGGGTGTTATGTACCGCATACTGTTTTTCCTTCTGTTCGCATGCCTGACAACGATAGTGCAAGCAGCGCCGGACTGTGGCAACGCGGGGTGCAAAGACGAGGCGCACATTGCTGCGCTGATCGATGCGGCGGACAAGGACGCGCGCGCAGCCTATGACCTTGGCCTGCGTTTTTTCCGTGGCGATGGCGTGCGGCAAAACAGCTATCAGGCTTTGCAATGGATGCGCAAGGCAGCCGAGCGCGGCGACATCAAGGCGCAGCTCGCCGTTGGCCGTTTCTATCTGATGGGCCTGGAAGAGATGGGCTCAGATCCCGCCGAGGCTGAAAAATGGCTTTCTATCGCGGCGGGCCGTGGCGACGAAGAAGCGCAGAAGCTGCTTGCCGAAGCACAGGCGGCAAAAAAAGCCAACCAGCAGGAATACCAGCGTTGGCTGAATGTGCGCCGTGCCGGTTGGTATGGCTACTGGTCGCATGGCTATGCGTACCGCAGTTACTGGCGCGATGGCGTCTGGCTCTATTACTGATATTTCCCATCCATCAAATACAGAGGCTTTGGCATGACAAAAACTATCACGGTTCTTCGTTGGTCTCCGCTGGGATTGGCATTGGCACTGACAGGGTGCGTAAGCGGAGGAACGGTTTCTTCGGGCGGCAGCAACGCCATGGCGGTCAGCGGCGCGGCTGGCGGCAGTCAAAGCGTTGGTGCCAAAGGCTCCCTTGAGCACTGCACCGAGACGCTCGGCACGCTCGCCGTTGATGATGGCCGAGGCAAGGAGTGGTATGCCAGTTTCGGTGCCGCCACCAAGGTGACGACGATCGAGCCGTTGATCCGGCTCGCGGTCCAGCAGTCGAACTGCTTCGTGATTACCTCGATCGGCAACAACAGGACCGAAAGCAATATTTCGGACATTACCGACAGGCAGCGTAACTCCGGAGAATTCCGTGCAGGCTCCAATCAGCAGAGGGGGCAGCGTGTCGCCGCCGATTATTATCTTGAGCCCGCGATCATCATCGACAACGCCTCGACCGGAAAAGTGGTGAGCGCGCTGGGCGGGCTCGTCGGCGGCGGTCTGGGCGCCATCGCAGGTTCGCTTGAGCAGAAATCCTCAGTTGTGACGCTGACGCTGTACGACATTCGTTCCGGCGTGGAGTTGTCCATCTCCGAAGGCAATTCGAAGGCTACTAATTACGGCGCGGCTCTGGGCGCAATCGGTGGCGGCATGGCAAGCGGTCTGAGCGGTTTCTCACAGACGCCGGAAGGCAAGGCTACGGTTGCCGCTTTCGCCGACGCCTACAACAAGATGGTGGTCAGCCTGCGCAACTACAAGGCGCAGGATGTCCAGGGCGGGCTGGGGACTGGTGGCACTCTGAAGGTTAATTGATCCTGCTGAAAAAATTACATTCATAGGGTGGGATGATGAAGATCATCGGTTTCAGTAGTTATTTGCGCTCGACGATGTTGCTGCTGTGTTTGGTAACCAGTGGTTTATTTGTGGCTTGCGGCGGTGGAGACGATTCCAGCAGCACGCCGCAGAACAATGGGGCAGACACCACAACCGCATCGCCGATCATCAATTCCTTCACGCCGACCGAAGCAAAGCACGACGAGATCGTGACGATTACCGGCACGAACTTCGGTGCAACGGCCGGTGCGAATACAGCCACCTTTGGTGGCATCACAGCCGCGATAGTCACTGCATCGACGACTCAACTCACCGTCAGAGTGCCAAAGAATCTGGCCGCTTTGGGCGCTACGCCCAACAGTGTGCAGGTGACGGTGGCGGGGAAAACTGCAACGGCTGTTGCGCGCTTTACCTATGCGCCGACTTATATGGTCAGCACGTTCGCGGGTGATGGCAGTGCGGAGATATTCAATGTCCCCATCGGTGTAGCCGTGGATGCCGCAGGCAATGTGTATGTTGCGGATAGCGAAAATAACCGTATCCGCAAGATTACTCCCGCCGGGGTGGTCTCTACGCTGGCGGGTGATGGCACATACAATTTTGCCGACAACAACACCAACCCGCTGCTGGCGAGATTCAAGGGCCCCAGCGGCGTAGCCGTGGATGCCGCAGGCAATGTGTATGTTGCGGATAGCGATAACCACCGCATTCGCAAGATCACCTCTGCGGGGGTCTCCACGCTGGCGGGTGATGGCACTGCGGACTGGCGCGACCACACGTCCACCAACCCGTACCCGTCGCCGGCGAGATTCAAAAACCCCGTCGGCGTAGCCGTAGATGCCGCAGGCAATGTGCTGGTGACGGACAATGGTAACAACCGCATTCGCAAGATCACTCCCGTCGGGGTGGTTTCCACGCTGGCCGGTGATGGCACTCCTGGCTTTTTCGACTATCCCTTCGGCATAGTCGTGGATGCCGCAGGCCATGTGCTGGTGGCGGACTACAACAACAACCTTATCCGCAAGATCACGCCCGCCGGGGTGGTCTCCAGGCTGGCAGGTGATGGCACATACGGTTTTGCCGACAGCGCCCCCAACACCAACAATCCGCTGCTGGCGAAATTCCGCTACCCTGCCGGCGTAGCCTTAGATGCTGCAGGCAATGTGCTGGTGGCGGACTTCAACAACAACCGTATCCGCAAGATCACGCCCGCCGGGGTGGTCTCCACGCTGGCCGGTGATGGCACTCTTGGCTCTGCCGACAACACTGCCACCAACACCAACCCGCTGCAGGCGCAATTCCGCGGCCCTACCGGCGTAGCTGCGGATGCCGCAGGCCACATCTATGTGGCCGACGCCTTCAACAACCGCATCCGCAAACTGACGCCGGAGTGAAGTGCCCTCTGGCTATTTTCTGTTTTCTTCCAAGGTAATAAAAATTTCACACATGGGTGGGAAATGAAAGGTATCGGATTCAGTCATTCTTTACGTTCGGCTGCACTGTTGTTGTGTCTCGCGGCCAGTGGCTTGCTGGCCGCCTGCGGCGGTGGAGGTGGTGGCAGCAGCGGCAGCAGCACACCGCAGAACAACGGGACAGACACCACAGCCGCATCGCCGGTCATCAATTCCTTCTCGCCGGTGACGGCCAAACACGGTGCAGTGGTGACAATCACCGGCACCGGATTCAGAGCGGTGCCGAGTGAAAACAGCGTCACGCTCAATGGTGTTGCCGCCCAAGTGACTGCGGCCACACCGGAGCAAATCAGAATCACTGTGCCGAAGGATCTCACGGCCACCGGCCTGTTGCGCGTGACGGTGGGCGGGAAAACCGTGGTGGCGACCGAGAGCTTTACCTATGAGCCGACCTATGTGGTCAGCACGCTGGCGGGTAGCGCCACATTCGGCACTGACAACGGCACGGGCACGGCGGCGCAGTTCCACCTTCCCCGAGGCGTAGCCGTGGATGCCGCTGGCACCGTCTATGTAGCGGACACCGAAAACCACCTCATCCGCAAAATCACCGCTGGTGGCGCGGTCACGACGCTGGCGGGCAGCACACAAGGCAGCGGCACCAGCCAGTTCTCCTCTCCCACCGGCGTAGCCGTGGATGCCGCAGGCACTGTCTATGTGGCGGACTTCGGCAACAGCCGCATCAGCAAAGTCACTGCTGGCGGCACAGTCTCTGTACTGGCGGGCAATGGCACAGGCGACGATGCATCAGACATCATTGGCAATAGCGATAATCCGGTGTTCCGAAATCCCCAAGACGTAGCCGTGACTGCTGCGGGCGATTTTGTTTATGTGGCGGACACCTACAACTACCGCATCAAGAGCATCAATACCTCTACCTCATTTGTGGCGCTGTTGGCAGGCGATGGGGTAAGTGGCGTTGAAGTACCGGACAACGGCTTGGCGCGATTCAACCGTCCCTTCGGCGTAGCCGTGGATACCTCTGGCACTGTCTATGTGGCGGATACCTTCAACAACCTCATCCGCAAGGTCATCCCTGACGGATCGTTGACAGCCTCGACGCTGGCGGGCGATGGCACAGCGAACTTCAAGGATGACACGGGAACGGCGGCGAAGTTCGACAAGCCCACCGGCGTAACTGTGGATACCGCTGGCACTGTCTATGTGGCGGATGCCTTGAACCACCGCATCCGCAAAATCACTGCTGCCGGCGTAGTCTCGACACTGGCGGGCGACGGCACGGCCAGCTTCAAAGATGACACAGGCACGGCGGCGCAATTCAATAATCCCAATAGCGTAGCCGTGGATGCCGCAGGAAATCTGTATGTGGCCGACACCGACAACCACCGCATCCGCAAACTGACGCCAGAGTGAAGTGCCCTCTGGCTATTTTCTGTTTTCTTCCAAGGTAATAAAGATTTTCACGCATGGGTGGGAAATGAAAAATATCGAATTCAGTCGTTCTTTACGTTCGGTTGCACTGTTGTTGTGTATCGCGGCCAGTGGCTTGCTGGCCGCTTGCGGCGGGGGAGGCGGTGGCAGCAGCAGCACGCCGCAGAACAACGGGACGAACACCACGGTGGTTGTTACCGGCGTTACGATTAATC
>JAIRJU010000242.1 GCA_031260485.1 Pseudomonadales bacterium
GCATCCCGCCGCAGGTGCGCGCACAAGGGCCGTTCATCAATGCCACGCAACTTGCCGACCGGCTGTTCACACTGCCCACCCACAGCGCCGTGACAGCGCAAGTGGTAGCGCAGACGGATGCCTGCCTGCGGCGCGCACTGTCAGCGTTGTGACGGACTCCAGGTGACGATTCGCACGCCGCGCAGAAAATCCCACAGCGCCGCCGCAGTCGCCAGATTCGCCACCAGAAAATACAGCCCGATGCGCAGCGGCAGGATGCGGCGCGCGGCAGCGGAAACCTGCGCAAGCCACGCGGCGACATAGCCGCACAGTTGCAGCGCGAACAGCAGCTTGAACAGCGGACTGTGCAGCATCAGCGCCAGCGCCGCGCTGGTGACGAGCGCGAGTATCAACCCCACCGGCACCAGCCAGCGCAGAATCTTGTGGCTCCACACCTGTAGCGAAAACAGCCCGTAGGCAAAGGGATTCAGTGCCTCGCGCAGTTCCCACACCGCCGTCATGCCACGGATGATGGTGCGCTTCTTGCGCCCGAATTCCTTGCTCTCGTCCTTCAAATCCTGATAACGGCCCTTGACCCGCTCATCGCACACGGCGCGCAGACCCGCCTGCGCGCATAGCAGCGCGGTGGTGATGTCGCTGGGCGTATCGGTGCGCCAGCGCGCGCACACGCTCTTGCGTACCGCGAAGCAGGAACCGCTCAATCCCACCAGACCCGCCGCGCGACTTTCCATGCGTCGCAGCGCCATTTCATAGCGCACATAGGCGCCTTCACCGCGCACCGAACCATCGGCGGAAACCAGTTCATCTTCGCTCGACACCGCGCCGACATCGGGATTGCTGAAATTCTCTGCCAGCAGCGCCAGCGCATCGGGATTCAACTGCGTGGCGGTGTCGGTAAAGACCAGAACCTCCCCTTCAGCGGCTTGAATCGCCAGCCACTGCGCATGTTCCTTGCCCTTGTTTTCAGCCGCGCGCACCAGCCGCACGCGCTGCGCGGCATAACGACCGACGATTTCATCGGTGGCATCGGTGGAGGCATCCGAAGCCACGAGAATGTCGAACGAACCGCCGGGGTATTGCAGCGCCGTGGTGTTATCGAGCTTGCCGGCGATGCGCGCCTGCTCGTTGCGGGCGGTGATGATGACGGTGAGGGTGGGGCGCGGCTTGTCGGTGCTGGCCGCTGCAACGGAGTTGCCCCGGCGTTGCAACAGCGTCAGCAGCAGCGGATACAGCAGATAGCTGTAGACCACCAGAAACGCGCCGAGCCAGAAGAGAACAATCAATCCTTGAGCCATGATGGATGAGGGTATCTGCACAGTTTGGAGTGCGTTACAGTGTGCCCGGATCACATGAAATCGCAAACAATTCTGCATGTCATCGACACCACGGGGCCGGGCGGCGCCGAGACGGTGTTCATCGAACTGGCCGATCGGCTGCGTCAGCGCGGCTATCGCTGTCTGGTGCTGATCCGTGGGCCGGGCTGGGTGTGCGAGCAGTTGCGCGCGCGCGGTTTCGAGCCGTTCATCGTCGATGCCAAGGGTTCGTTCAACTGGCGGTTTTTGCGTGAACTGCTGCGCATCGTGCGCCGTGAGCGCGTGGATGTGATCCAGTCGCATCTGCTTGGCTCGAATGTGTACTGCGCGATGGCGGGTTTGTTGGCCCGCAAGCCGGTGATTGCCACGTTTCACGGCATGGTCGATGTGGGGCCAGGCGAGCGTTTTCGCGGCGCGAAGCTGTGGTTGATGAATCGCGGGGTGAGCCGTTTTGTTGCGGTGTCGAGCGCGCTGCGCACGGCGATTGACCGTGAAGGGCTGCTTGATCCGGCGCGCTGCGAAATCATCTACAACGGCGTGGATATGGGGCGCTATGGCCGTGGCAATGGCGCGTCGCTGCGTCAGCGTTTGGGTCTTGCGGCCGATGCGGTGCTGGTAGGGAGTTTGGGCAATGTGCGTCCAGCCAAGGGCTATGACCTTTTGATTCGCGCTGCGCGCGAGGTGGTTGCACAGCGCCCCGACGTGCATTTCATCATCGCCGGTGATCCCAAGACTTCATTGCAGCGTCAGCTCGATGCGCTGGCGCAGGAATTGAAAATAGCCGATCACATTCACTTCATCGGCTTCTGCAATGACAGCGCGGCGTATCTGGCGCAGCTTGATCTGTTCCTGCTCACCTCGACCTCCGAAGGCTTGTCGATTGCAACCATCGAAGCATTGGCGACGGGATTGCCTGCGGTGGTTACACGCTGCGGCGGCCCCGAAGAGATCATGCAGGCCGACCGCGACGGATTGATGGTCGAGCCGCAAGCCCCCGCCATCGCCGCCGGCCTGCTGCGGCTTCTGAATGATGCTGCACTGGGCGAGCGCCTGGCCGCACAAGGGCGCAGCCATGTACGCGAACATTTCAGCATCGAAGCCATGCTGGATGCTTATTGCCGACTATACGAATCGCCACAGCGTTGATTTCTTGTATCACCCTCATCAGGCAGAAGGTGCGCAATGAATTATCCAAGTTTTGATGGTGTGAAGCGATGGACAAAAGGTGCAGGCAAGTTGTCAGGCATCATCCGCGCCCGGAAGGCATGGAGAAGAGCATGGATTGGTACCTTGGGATTCGTGATCGTTGTTTTGATCTTGGCACTATCGGGACAGGCTCGCGATGTTGTGGCTGGCATAGACCAGGATTTGTCGTACTACAGCGCGCAGGCCGAGGCATGGAGGGAATGGAAATGGATTGTTCGACGGGCATACATTGAGTTCTGGTTTTCCAGCGCATTTCTCGCGTTAATTCTGGCGCTTGCTGTTCGAGCTGAGGAACGCCATCGGTCGGTAACATCCCGTTACTCCGAGTGGATTTTTTTCGGAACGCTTTTAGTCATTCACGCCGCCTATTTGACACAATCTTTTCTACCTGCGGGCTATGGCCTGAAATCAAGTTTGCTCATTACGTGCCTAGGAGTGGCCATTGCCTCTTTCATTCTTGTGGTATTGCCAAGAATTCTTTGGAAAACATCGAATCTTTCAGGACAACCAATCTGGTCCGCGGTCCTTAAAATTGCTTCAGGGCTGCTGTTTTTAGCGTTTTTTGGGATACTTTTTGTAAACATCTTTGGCGCTTACTTTCACAACCGTGACGTTACCTCATTCAGAACGGTGAGCTGTTTTACGCCAATTTTGGCGTTGCTGGCCCTTCGCTCCAAAGGCATGTCTTTTCTTGTTCAGGGCAAGAGGCCCATTGTTCTGCTGACGCTCGTGACGCTGGTTCTGGGCGCGGTGGTTTTGGCAAGTTGGGTTGCCGCCCCTTGGTCACCGCTGTTGATTGTGTTTCCTTGGGGTGGAGCTCTATCAATAGTCTTCGTGTGGTTGACGTGGGTTGTGTCGTTGTGGGCTTCGATGTTGATAGGCCTTTCCTATTTAAGGAAACGGTGGACTTGGTTATTCCGTCCCTCGGTGGGGATATTGGTTGTGTTATTCAGTTCGTGGCTTTTCCGCGAGAAATCTGGACAGGAATGGCTCGGGTACCGTCCCCCTGTTGAGAATATGTATGGCAGGAAGATGGAGCTGCCAAGTACGCCACCTCAACCAGTCTCAATGACCAAGGAAGATGCCGCTGCCGCCCCAACCCAAACACAAATTGCAATTCATGCTGATGGCGGTGGTTTGCGCGCAGCGCTTTATACCGCAGTGGTCCTTGCCTTGGCAGATGATCGGACATGTGGGGATTTTGGTGCCCACGTTTTTGCCGCAAGCGGCGTCTCCGGCGGGAGCCTTGGTATTGCAACGTGGGCTGTTATGCGCGCCGAATTGGTTCGGCTTGCGAGGGAAAAACATCCTGATGCTGGCGATCCTTGGCTTGAATGCAAAGAAAAGCGCAAGGAGGCCAAAATCCCTGATGGGGAAATTTATCCGTCGTTGGGCGATTACGAGACTTTGCTGGTGTCTAAGGACGAGCTGACTTTGCCATTGTTCGATCTT
>JAIRJU010000250.1 GCA_031260485.1 Pseudomonadales bacterium
GGGTTGCCGATACCCGCCACCGCGTGTACCGGGCCGCTGCCGAAACGCGCTTGCCACTCGGCCAGATCCAGCACCTGGCCGCCGCTCAAGGCGCCAAGGTGGCTAATGCGCAGATGCAAGGAGAAAGTAGGCACGGTGAAAGCGGGCAGTGTTGCCGTTGCGTCGCCGTTGACCACCACGTAGTCCACGTCCGCGAGCCGTGCCAGGGTTTCGCGCAGCGGCCCTGCGGGCAAGAGGCGCATGTTGCCGAAACCGCGCGCGCCATCCACCACGGCAATTTCGATGTCGCGCGCCAGCGCATAGTGTTGCAGGCCGTCGTCACAGAGCAGCACGTCGCAGGGGTAATGAGTTTGCGCGTAGCGCGCCGCGCGCGAACGCTGCGGATCGATCAGCACCGGGCAGCCGCCATGCTGCGCCAGCACCAGTGCTTCGTCGCCGCAGTGCGCAACGGGCGTATTCGGCTGCACCGCCAGCGGATACATGGCGCTGGCGCCGCCGTAGCCGCGGCTGAGAATCACCACCCGCCAGCCGCGGCGCTGTAGCTCCCGCGCCAAGGCGATGGTGAGCGGTGTTTTGCCGGTGCCGCCCACGCTGATGTTGCCGCAGACGAGCACCGGCACACTGGCGCGGTAAGCGCTACGTGTGAGCCGCCGCCGTCGTTGTGTGGCGAGCATTCCATAAAGCCAGGCGAAGGGTTGCAAGAGCGCCAGCCATGGCGCCTTGCGATACCAGGCAGCGGGCAGCGCGCGCTTCAGCCCCATGCAGGTTCAGTCCTCGCTGATTTCAGCGAACTGCATACTGTGCAGTTGCGCATAGGCGCCGCCGCGCGCCAGAAGGCTCTGATGCGTGCCCTGCTCCACGATCTGGCCCTTGTCCATCACCACGATCAGATCGGCTTTTTCGATGGTGCTCAGGCGGTGCGCGATGACCAGCGTGGTGCGGCCTTGCATCAGGTAGTCGAGCGCTTTTTGGATGTAGCGTTCCGAGGCGGTGTCGAGCGCCGAGGTGGCTTCGTCCAGGATCAAAATAGGCGCGTCCTTGAGCAAGGCGCGGCCAATGGCAAGACGTTGCCGCTGGCCGCCGGAAAGTAGCAGGCCGTCGTCGCCGACGATGGTGTCGAGCCCTGCGGGCAATTCATCAATGAATTCCAGCGCATTGGCGTGGCGCAGCGCCTCGCGGATGCGCGCATCGCCGCAACCCCTCAACGCGCCTTGCGCCACGTTGTCGCGGATGCTGCCATTGAACAGCACCACCTGCTGGCTCACCAGCGCGATGTGATGGCGCAAGTTGGCCAGCGTGTATGCGGTGTGCGGAGTGCCATCGAGCAGAATCTGGCCGCTTTGCAGGTCGTAGAAACGCGGCAGCAGATTCACCAGCGTGGATTTGCCGGAGCCGGAACGGCCCACGATGGCCACGGTCTGGCCCGGCTTGCAGGTGAAACTGACACTGCGCAGCACGGCGTCTTTGTCGGCACCATAACTGAAACCGACCTGGCAAAATTCGATCTCGCCGCTCAGGCGTTCGGCGCTGTGCGTGCCCTTGTCGTCTTCGGCGGGCGTATCGAGCAGCACGAAGATACTGGCGGCAGCGACGAGGCCTTTCTGGATGTCGGAGTTGGTCTTTGAGGTCTGGCGCACAGGTTTGAGCAACATGCCGGCCAAGGTGATGAATTCGACGAACTGCCCTGGCGTCATGCCGGAAAGCACCGTTGGCGACATGGCTAGCCACAACAGAAATGCCAAGGCCGCAGCCACCAAAAACTGGATGATGGGCGCGCTGATCGCGGAGGTCAGCACCAGTTTGAGGTTCTGCCGGGTATTGAGATCACTGGCTGCATTGAAGCTCGCCTCGACCTGTTGATCGGCGCCGAACACCCGGATGACTTTCAAGCCTTTGAGAGTTTCAGTGAGAATCTGAGTGACGTCACCCATCGAAGTCTGGATGCGCTTGCTGTGTTTGCGGAACTTGCCGGAGGCATACACCACGACCACACCGATGAATGGCGTGATGGCGACAAAGATCAGAGTCAGCCTCCAATTGAGAATCAGCAGCCCACCGACAATGAAAATAATGGTGGCGCCTTCGCGCAACAGCACCGCTACGGCATCACTCACCGCAGCGGAAATTTGCGCCACATTGAAGGTGACTGTCGAAATCAAGTGGCCGCTGTTGTTGCGGTCGTAGTAATGCACCGGCAGTACCAACAACCGTTCGAGAATCTGACAACGCAAGCGGTGGATGATACGGAAGGCCAGCGCGGCCATCCCGTAGGAACCGAGGAAGCCACCAATGCCGCGCAGCAGCACGATGAGAATCAACAGCACCGGAAAGAACAGACGCGCATCGTCAACTCTGACCAGCGTAAGAGGAAAGATCAAGCGGCTGTCGTTGACTAGCACCGTGCCCGATTGAATGCTGTCAATCATCACGCCGACGAGTCTGCTGAAATAGACGTTCATCGACCCGTACACGGCAAAGCCCACAATGCTGTACAGCGCCAGGAACCACAAGGGGCGCAGATAAGCCAAAAGTCGCTTGTAGAGCGCGAAGCTGCTGAGTTCTTGGGGGCTAGGCGGCGTGGGAGTCATAACGGTGCGGCACTTTACCACAAAGCCTCTTGCCGCAATGCGCTTGTCTGCTGCGCCACTCATGGCAAAGGCTCGCCCCAAAAACGCGGGCGCAATAGACGCTGCTGCGTAATGGCTGGCGTCGCTGTCTGGCTATCCAGCGTAAAAGTCAGCGCGCCGGAGCGCAGCGTGTACCAGGTTTGCGCACCCGCTTTTTCATAACGCGCCACCACCGCGGGCGCGGGGTGGTGATAGCGGTTGAGATAACCGGTGGTGAATACCACATGCGCGGGCCGTAGCGCGTTGAGAAAAGCCGGCGAGGACGACGTGGCGCTGCCATGATGCGGCGCCACCAACAGCGTGAGTGGCCCGCTGAGCCCCTGCGCCAGTAATTGATGTTCACGCGCGCGCTCGATGTCGCCGGTCAAAAGTGCCACTTGCGTACCGGCACGAATGCGCAACACACAAGAACCGTTGTTGCGCGAACCAGGGTGCTCATCCGGGCTGAGCAGATCAAAAACGATGCCATCCCACTGCCACTGCTGCCCTGCCCGGCACAATTGTTGTGACACGCGCGCCGGGAACATGCCGGGCTCGGACGTTTGATACAAGGCCTGCGTATATTGTGCGAGCACGGCGTCGATCCCGCCCGCATGATCGAGATCGGCATGGCTGACGATGACGCGATCGAGTTGCTTGATGCCATGAAAACGCAGCACTGGCAGCACCGCAGCGCTGCCGGCATCGAGTTGCTCGCTGTAGCGAGGGCCGGTGTCATAGAGCAACTGATGTTCGCGCGTGCGCACCACGATGGCGGCCCCCTGCCCGACATCGAGAACGCTCAGGCTCACCACGCCAGGCGGCAGCCGCGGTTCGCGCAAAAGCAGCACCGCAGGCAGCGCCGCGAGCCAGGTAAGACGCAGCCACCACCGGCGGCTGAGCAGCAGCGCCACCACCAGCGCAATCAACAGCACTCGCCCCAGCAGCGACAGCCACGGCAGGGTCCACAGCGGTTCAGGCACCGCGGCATCGAAACCGCGCAAACCTGCCAAGTACCACGCCAGCAGAGTATCGGTCAGTTGCAACAGCGGCGTGGCGAGCGTGGGGCTCAGCGTGGCCAACAGCAAACACAGCAAACTCAAAGGCGTCGCCACCAATTCGATACAAGGAATGGCAAGAAGATTGCACAGCGGCGCGCTCCAGCTCACTTGCTGAAACAACAACCCCATGAGCGGCAACAGCGCCACGCTGATGTAGCCCTGGCTGCGCAGCAAGCGCCAGGCGCCGTGCCACCAGGCCTTGCCGCCAGCATCGCGCAGCACGGCGAGCGTCAGCATCGCCACCGCGATGAACGACAGCCAAAACCCCGGCAATTGCGGCGCCAGCGGATCGACTGCGAGCACCAGGGCCAGCGCGGTGAGCAAGCCTTGCCAAAGCCCGGTCTGCCGCCGCAACAAAATTGCGCCGAGGCTGAGCAGGCTCATCAGCAGCGCGCGCTGCGCGGGTAAATTGAATCCGGCCAGCGCGGTATAAAACCACGCACCGCCCAGCCCCGCCAACGCCGCCGCGAAGGGCGCAGGCCATAAGAGCGGCAAGCGCGCGGAAAGACACCACAGCCGCCGCAACAGCCACAGACACAAACCCGCCGCCAAGGTGATGTGTGAACCGGAGATCACCATCAGATGCGTGGTGCCGGTGCGATTGAACAGCGCCCAGGCGTCCGCGTCGATGCCGGAGCCATCGCCGAGCGTCAAGGCAATGATGTAAGGCAGTTGCTTCAGCCCTGTGCCTGCGTGGTTCAAGCGTTGCAGCAAATCATGACGCAAGCGTTCCAAAATTTGGCTGCCGCTGTTTTCCTCTAGCAGCACGGCACTATGGGTGTCGCGCACATAGCCTAGCGCGGCGATGCGCTGCTGTAGCAACCAGGCTTCGTAATCATAGGCGCCAGGGTTGGCGAAACCATGCGGACGCCGCAGCCGCACTTGCCAACGCCAGCGCTGCCCTGGCGCCAGCGTCAAGGGTTCATACGTGCTGAGTTGCAGCAGACGCGCATCGCGCTGCCAGCCACCGGCTTCACAGTCACTGAGCGCGGCGGCGGCACACAGGCGTTCCAATTTGAAAACAACGCGCTGCCCTTGCGCGGTGTTTACCGGCAAACGCCACACCACGCCTTCCGCCCATACCTCACTCGGCGCTGACGTTACCGGCCACCATTCATCGAGCGTCTGCCGCCCCTGCCACGCCAGCCACCACACGCCCAACAGCAGCGCCCCCGGCACCCGCAAGACGCGGTAGCGGAACAATAGCGGCAAGGGCAACGCCAGCCACAGCAGCCAAGTAGCAGACGGTAAATGCGGCAACCACGCGGCGCTCACAACGCCAATGCAAAACGCGATCATCCATGAACGCATGTCGAGGGCCCGGTAAAGGCCGTAGTGTAGTGCACGGAAGCATTTCTCTCCGCTTTATGTGTGGCGTCGAAAATGGGGACTGTTAGTCGACGTGGCAGCCCTTGGCGTCGCGCAGGGCTTGCTTGCAAAAACGCAAGCAAGCTCTTACTGTTCCCCGGTGAACGCAAAGCACCATAAAACCCTTGCCGCACTTTTTACCAACCCGGTCAACGGTGCTTTGGCGTGGTCGCGCATTGAAGCGTTACTCGTGGCAATCGGCTGTGAAGTGCATGAAGGAAAAGGCTCAGCGGTTTTGTTCAGTAAAAACGGATACGCGCTGCGTGTTCACCGTCCCCACCCGAGCAAGGAAGCGCTGCGCTATCGCGTCATCGAAGCACGAAGCTTTCTTGAAGATCTTGGAGTAACACCATGAACGTCATGACTTACAAAGGCTATACCACCTCAATGGAATACGATGCCATTGATAAAATTCTCGTGGGAAAATTGCTTGGAATACGCGACCGCGTCGCGTTCCACGGCGATTCCATCGCAACCTTTGAAGCTATGTTTCACGAGTCCGTAGACGGCTATATTGACGACTGCCGTCAGCTAGGCAAAGCGCCGGAAAAACCCGCCAGTGGCCGTCTGATGCTGCGCGTGACACCCTCCGTCCACTGCGCCGCACTGGCCGCAGCGCGCGCCAGCGGCCAAAGTCTGAATCAGTGGGCAAGCGCGGCGTTGGCGTCTGCGGCAGGGACGTAGCGCCTGACGTGGACCCTGCTTCACCAGCCCCCACCTGTGGAGGGGTGGCCGCCGCAGGCGAACGAGTGGTCAAAAAATCAACACTCATTCATACCGCAAAACTTCCGCCGGTTTCAGCCGCGCCGCGCGCGAGGCGGGATAAATCGTAGCCAGCAAGCTCAGCAATAGCGCCAAGGCGCATACCAAGGCTAGATCGCTCGCCAGAATTTCCGTCGGCAGATAATTCACCGGGTAGACATCGGCACTGAGCAGCACCACGCCGGTGCTGGCCTGAATCCAGTTCACCAGCGGCCCCGCAGCCAGTGTCATGGCGATGCCGGCTACGAGGCCAAGGCCCGTGCCGATGACGCCGATCAAGGTGCCCTGCACCAGAAAGATCCGGCGGATCGTGCCCAGCGCGGCGCCCATGGTGCGCAGAATCGCAATGTCGCCGCGCTTGTCGCGCACCACCATGATCAAGCTCACCACCACATTGAACGCCGCCACCGCCACCAGCAAGGTCAACAGCAAACCCACCATGGTTTTGGAAATGCGGATGTTTTCATAGATGTTGCCGTAGCTGGACGACCAATCATTGACCAGCACGCCGTTCGGCAACTGCGCACGCAAGGCTTGTCCTAAAGCGAATACCGCAAAGAGATCGTTGGTTTGCACGCGCAGGCCGTGGATGCCCTCATCGAGGCGATACAAGCGCTGCGCATCATTCAGCTGCACGTAAGCGAGATTGCTATCGAGCCGCGAGCCGATGGCGAAAATCGCGCCCACGGTGAAACGCTTTTGCCGCGTAAATTCGCCCATCGGTGTCAGCGGCACCACGGTGGACACCAGCATCACCGTATCGCCCACACCCACGCCCAACTGCCGCGCCAAGCCCGCGCCGAGTGCGATGGCATAACTGCCGGATTGCAAGGCATCAAGGCTGCCCGCGCTGAGAAAATCGCCAAGAATGGAGACCTTGCGTTCCTGCTCGGGGTCAATGCCTTGCAACAGCACGCCTTTCGCCTGCCCCTGCGCCAGCAACATGCCTTGCAGTTGCAACCAGGGCGCGGCACCGGTGACACCGGGAACCGCTTCGATGCTGGCGCGCAGCCCCTGCCACTGCGCTTGTGTTGCCAGCGCGTTGTTGCGCGCGGTGGTCACGGTCATGTGTGGAATCAAGGCCAGGATGCGCTGCTGCAATTCGCGGTCGAAGCCATTCATCACCGACAGTACCGTGATCAGAATCGCCACGCCCGCCGCCAAGCCCAACATCGACAGCCAGGAAATGAAGCCCACCAAGAGATTGGTGGAGCGCAAGGAGGCATAGCGCGTGCCGATGAAAAACGCTGGCAGTTTGCTGTTCATCAGGGCTGCTCCAGCGCTTGCAGGCGGCCATCGCGCAGCACCAGCGTGCGGTCCATGCGCTGCGCCAGAGCGTTATCGTGCGTCACCAGGATGAAGCTGGTATTGAACTGCTCGTTCAACCTTAAAATCAGTGTGTGAATCGCCAGCGCGGTGTGGCGGTCGAGATTGCCGGTGGGTTCGTCCATCAGCACGCACGCGGGCGCATTGACCAGCGCGCGGGCAATGGCCACGCGCTGGCGCTCGCCGCCGGAAAGCTGCGCGGGCTTGTGCGTCAGGCGCTCCTTCAAGCCCACCTCTTCCAGCAAGGCGCCCGCGCGATCCAGGCATTCACGGTAAGGACGGCGCGCGATGATGAGCGGCATGGCGACGTTTTCCTGCGCGGTGAATTCGCCGAGCAGATGATGGAACTGATACACGAAGCCGAGCGCCTGATTGCGCAGCGCATCCTGTTGCGCCGGGTTGAGGGCGTTGATGTCTTGCCCGCGCACCAGCACCTGGCCAGTGCTGGGCGTGTCGATGCCGCCGAGCAGGTTCAACAGCGTGGTTTTGCCGGAGCCCGACACCCCGATGATGGCGAGCTTTTCGCCCGGCGCTACCGCGAGTTCGAGGCAGTCGAGCACCTGCAACCGCTGTTCGCCCTGCGTGAAATGTTTGCTGAGCTGGCGGCATTCGAGCACGGGCTTATTCATAACGTAAAACCTGAGCCGGCAGGATGCGCGAGGCTTTCCAGGCCGGATAGAGCGTGGCGATGAAACTGATGCAGAGCGCGAGGGTACAGACAAGCGCCACGTCGCTGCCCTGCAATTGAGCGGGCAACTGGCTGAGCAAATAGAGACCATTCGGATTGAACAGCGTTTCCAGCGTGCGGCTGATCGGCGTGAAATGCGCAGCGATGACCACGCCGCCCAGCGCGCCAAGCGCAATGCCGCCCACGCCGATCACACTGCCCTGCACCAAAAAGATGCCCATGATGGTGCGCTGGCTTGCGCCCATGGTGCGCAAAATGGCGATGTCGGCCTGCTTTTCGCCCACCACCATCACCAAGGTAGAGACAATGTTGAAGGCGCCGATGGCCACGATCATCATCAGCATGAAACCGGTCATGATTTTTTCCAGCTTGAGCGCATTGAAGAGACTGGCTTCGGTCGTGCTCCAATCCTCGCCACGATAATCCGGCCCCGGCAATTGCGCACGCAAGCGCGCAAGCGCGGCGGCGACGATGGCGCGGGCTTGATAGATGTCGCTGGTCTTCACGCGCAGATGCAGCGCGGTGTCCAGTGCACTTTCCCCTTCACCGGCCAAGAGCACGCGGCTGTCATCCAGCGCGATGTAGGCAAGGTCGGAGCCGATGTCGTAATGCACATCGAAAATGCCGCTCACGGTGAAACGGTGCAGCGTCAACTGCATATCGGTACCGGCGGCATTGGCGCGCGGCACCACCAGGTTTACCGAATCGCCGATGAAAAGTCGCAGATTACTGGCCAGCGCGCGGCCAATGACAATGCCATGAGAACCGGGCGTAAGACTATCGAGGCTGCCTTCCAGCAAACGCTCGCCCAGCGGCGACACCAGCGCTTCGCGCGCCGGGTCGATGCCGCGCACCTGCGTGATCTGGTGGTAGCCTTGAGCGCTGACGAGCGCTTCCACCGCGGTATAAGGCGCGATGGCGTCGATGCCTGCTTGTTGCCGCAGCAGTTCCTGCGCCTCACGCCAAGTGCTGAAGGCGCCCTTAGCGCTGATGTCGCCGTGCGGCACGGTAATGAGCACACGCTCGCGCTGGATGCCCTGCGAGCCGTTGAACACGGATAGCACCACGATCAGCGCCAGCACGCCAAGCGTGAGGCCCGCCATGGAAATCAGTGAGGTGAAGGAAATGAAGCGATTGTCGCGTTTGGCGAGCAGGTAACGCAGGCCGATGAACAACGCCGGAAATTTCGTGCCTGCCATGCGCAACGCTCTGAAGCAGCCTGGGCGTGAAGTCAGTTGCCCTGACTTTCAAGCCCCATTTCGGCTCCCTGCATCCCCTCTAGTTCGTGCAAGTGGCGCTTGAGCAGCCGCTGCACGGTTTTGAAACTGATCGGCATCCCCGGCCTGCTCACTTCGGCGGAAATGGCGCGCAGCGACTTGCCTTGCTGATTCATGCGGATGATCTCTTTGAGCACGTTCTGCTCCCGCGGGTTTTCCACCAGACGGCCATTGCCGTGTACCAGATAACCAAAGGGGCGGCTGCCACCGAGGAAGCGGCCCTTGCTGCGCTGACGCTGCTTGACCACCTTGATGCGTTCGGTGGAACGGCGTTTTTCCAGGTCGTGGAACACGCGCAGCATCTTTTCAAACGGCGGGCAGAAATGAGGATTGCAAAGATCGCCCTCGAACTCCACCACGAACAGGCGAATCTTGGCCTTACGCAACAGACGCACGGTGTTGTGCATGTCCTCGCAACTGCTGAACATGCGCTCGACGGTACAGATGATGAGGCTGTCGCCGCTGGTGAGACGCTCCAGCAAGGCTTGCCAGGCGGGCCGCTCGCCGAGGTCCACCGACCACAACAGGCCATGATCGCGCACCACTTCATTCACCAGCAGCCCCACGCGCAAGGCGTAGGTGTGCAGACGCAGGCTTTCCTTTTCCAATTGCTCTTCAAGCTGAGAACCCAACTCGACTTCTTCCACTTCTGAGGTACGCAAGTAACTGTAAATGGTCATGGTGACGCCCTATAAAATCAGGTTATTGTTGTTTTATTTCAATCAGATGCGCACTATTTTTAATGTAGCTTCTTACGGTGGAGCCTTGCGCTGCTCGCCTTCAAGCACAGCGTTTGGGTTACATCGGGCAGCGTGTCCCTGTTCATGCAACCAGCAGCGGGGCCTGGATTCTACTCATCACGATTTTAGCTATGCAAGCTAAATCATGGATTGGCCTTGGAATTTTTAGGGCGGCGCTCAGGCTTCTTTATCCGGGAACAGCAGCGACGCCACGACGCCAGCGCCCAACATGCCGAGCACGATGGTAAGGCTCCACCCCGCTGAAATGTGCAGGCCGGTGTCGGACACCGCCTGATTCCAGGATTGCAGCGCCATCTTCGCGCCGATGAAGAACAAGAGCCCGATGACGGCCTTTTCGAGATGCACCAGGTATTTGGTGAGCGCGGCCAGCACGAAGTAGAGGCTGCGCAGGCCAAGAATGGCAAAAATCATCGCGGCATACACCAGCAGAGGCTCCTGGGTGACTGCGATGACGGCGGGGACGGAATCGAAGGCAAAGGCAATATCGGACGTCTCGATGGCCATCAAGCACAGCAAGGCCGGCGTGGCATACAGTAGGCCCTTGCGGGTCACGCTGGATGCCGCTTCATCGCTGGGAAGCTGCGAATGGCGCACGAAAAAACGATCCAGGTGCAGCTTGGTGTAGATGGGCAAGAGCTTGCCTGTCAGCCGCACGGACCAATGCTGTGAGTAGTCTTCGATGTCGTCTTCCTGCTCGGACTGTTGCAGCATTTTGATCGCGCTCCAGATCACGAAGGCCGCGAACAGAAAGCCCACCCAGGGGCTGGCGTGAAACAGCTCGCTGCCGATGACGACGAAAATGGCGCGAAACACCACCGCACCGATGATGCCGTAATAAAGGATGCGGTGTTGCAAGGCGTTTTTGATGGCGAACGAGGCAAAAATGGCCATGAACACCATCAGGTTATCAATGGAAAGGGATTTTTCGAGCGCATAACCTGCGAGATAGAGATCCGCCCACGCCGGGCTGAAGCGCAGCCGCAGATAGGCATAGAACGCCAGCGAGAGCAGCACCCAGAACACTGTCCAGAACGCGGCATCGCGCAAGGACACTTCCGTGCTGTTGCGATGGGCAAAGAGATCGAGATAGACCGAAACGACGATCACGGCGGCAAAGATCAGTAGGGCTTCGAGTGGAAAACCGAAGTGTTCCATGAGGGTTTCCTTGTAGTGGAATCAGGGTGGGGTGAAGAACGGGCTGGCCATTGTAAACCAGCTTGACTAGCCTTTTGTGCAGGCTTGCTTGCCAGCTTGCTTTTGTACCATCCCTGACCACCCCGTCCGCCTGCGGCGGCCACCCCTCCACAGGAGGGGAATTGTCGGCTCGCTTTGTTAGAGCAGTTTTGATTCAAATACTGACACTCTCAGCCCGCGAGGTCTTCTCCCTCTCCCCCAGCCCCTCTCCCGCAAGCGGGCGAGGGGAGAATAATGTCAACAATTTGATCAAAAATGCTCTAAAAATTACTTGCCAGATTTTGCAGCGTTTCGATCAAGGGCATCGGGTAGACGCCGAGGTAGAGAACAGCGGCGGCCATCGTCAGCATCACGGCGTAGACGCCGAAGGAGAGTTTATTGGCGGCGGGATCCTGCGTCAGGTCGTCGCGCGCGGGTTGCAGCATGACGTAGATGACGCGCAAGTAGTAGTAGAGGCCGATGGCACTGCCGAGGATCAGCATCGCCAGCAGGAACCACAACTGCCCTTCCACGCCGGTGGTGAAGACATAGAACTTGCCGATGAAACCGGCGGTCAGCGGAATGCCGGCCAGCGACAGCAGCACCACGATCAAGGCCGCGCTCATCCAGGGATTGCGCCAGAAAAGGCCCTGGTAATCAGACACCTGATCAAGCTCCCTACCCGCATTCGACAAGGCGCTGGTGACGGCGAAACCGCCAAGCGACATCAGGAAATACGCCGTCATGTAGTAGCTCATCGACTCGATGCTCAAGAGTTGCGGCACCGCGGCGGCGGCGATCACCACCACCAGCAGGTAGCCCAAATGCGCGATCGAGGAATAGGCGAGGAGACGTTTGAGGTTGCTCTGCTGCAAGGCCAAGAGGTTGCCGAAAATCATCGAGGCGGCGGCCAGAAGCGACAATGCTGCGGTGATTTGCGGATAGTCGAAGACGCGCGCTACCAGCAACAGGCGCAGCGCCACGGCCACCATGGCGGCCTTGGACACCGTGGCCAGAAAGGCCGTGACGGGCGCTGGCGCGCCTTCGTACACGTCTGGCGTCCACATGTGGAACGGGAACAGCGACAGCTTGAACGCGATGCCCGCGATCAGCATCAAAAAGCCGATCAGCATGAACAGCGCACTGCCCGGCTCGCTGTTGCGCGCCACGAGATCGCCGAACGCGAAGCTGCCGGTCATGGCGTAAATCAACGCGATGCCGAACAACATCACTGCGGACGCGAGACCCGACATGATCAGGTATTTGATCGCGGCTTCCAGCGGAAATTTGGCCACCACGGCACTGTGGATCGGGTACGCGATCATGGCGTACAAGCTGATGCCGATCATTTCCATGCCGATGAACATCGACACGAAATGATCGCTGCACGACAGCACCACACCACCGAGTACACCCAGCAGCACCAGGATATAGAACTCTTCGTTCTGCTGGTTGTGCTTCTCGAAATAAGGGTAGGCCAGCGCTGTCACCGCGATGCCGCCGATGATGCACAGCGCAGAAAAGAACAGGCTGTATTCATCAATCACCAAGAGCGGCGTGATCTGCAGATTCAACACGGGTTTGACGAACAGAAAAATCAACAGCGAAGCGCACAGGCCCGCTTGCGTCAGCGAGTTGATCAAGCCGTGATCGCGCTTGAAGCCGGCAGTTACCATCACCACCACGGTGGTCACGGTCAGTAGGATGATCTGGAGTAGGTCTATCAGTGCGTCGGCGCTCATGTTCTATGCCTGTAGTGCTCGCTGGATGTCGTCGCTAATTAAGGGTCGCAATTAAGGAAAGGTTACGTTGAGGCTGCGCAGCGTGGGCTCGGCCATGTCCATCATGCTTTGCGGATACATGCCCATCCAGATCAAACCGATCATCATCAACGCGAAGCACAGGAATTCCATCGTGCTCAGATCCGCCATCTTGTAGTGGTTCTTGTTCTTGCCGTGGAACACCTTCTGAATGACGATCAAGGAGTAGACCGCCGCCACTACCAGGCCCAGCGCGGCAAAAGCGGTTTGCGTCACGCTCACCTGGAAGCTGCCGAGCAGCACCAGGAATTCGCCGACAAAGTTGCCAAGCCCCGGCATCCCCACCGCCGCCACAGTGAAGAACAGCGCCATGAACGACAGTTTTGGTACGACGCCCCAGAAACCGCCCATTTGATCCATGTCGCGGGTGTGGATGCGATGTTGAATGCCGCCTGCGAGCATGAACAGCGCCGCCGCGCTGAAGCCGTGCGCCAGCATGGTCATCACCGCGCCCTGCATGGCCTGCGCATTCCAGGCGTAAACG